>NZ_VDHB01000130.1:0-10632 GCF_006227735.1 Testudinibacter sp. 'clade 2' | reverse complement strand
GAATATGTGGACCCCTTTAAGGGGTAAGCCACAGAGTTATTGTACAGTTGTCAGTCTTTTCACATGCCCCTTGAGGGGCATGTGAAGTACTAGGCCCTTATAGGGTAGCCGAAAAACCGCACGTTTCACGTGCGGATTGTTATTTAATATTGAAAAGTGCGGTCAGAATCTATTTTCCAATAAACGCCAAACCACCCATATAGGGTTGCAGCACGCTTGGAATGGCAATAGAGCCGTCGGCTTGCTGATAATTTTCCAACACCGCAACCAATGTGCGCCCCACGGCTAAACCAGAGCCGTTCAAGGTGTGAACCAAGCGAGTTTTCTTATCGCCTTTGCTACGGCAACGCGCCTGCATGCGACGCGCTTGGAAATCCCACATATTGGAACAAGAAGAGATCTCACGATAAGTGTTTTGTGCCGGCAGCCAAACCTCTAAATCATAGGTTTTGGTCGAACCAAAGCTCATATCACCACTGCATAACAACACCTTACGGTATGGCAAACCTAACAGTTGCAGCACTTTTTCCGCATGTCCGGTCAGTTCTTCCAAGGCTTCCATTGATTTTTCCGGTGCGACAATTTGCACCATTTCCACTTTGTCAAACTGGTGCATGCGGATCAAGCCGCGCGTATCACGTCCATAAGAGCCCGCTTCTGAGCGGAAGCACGGGGTATGCGCTGTCATTTTAAGCGGCAGGCTCTCTTCATCTAAAATCTCACCACGGATTAAATTAGTCACCGGCACTTCGGCGGTCGGAATCAACGCATATGGCTGCTCGCCTTCCAGTGCATTGGTATGAAATAAATCTTCACCGAATTTTGGCAGCTGCCCTGTGCCGTACAGGGTTTCATGGTTGACCAGATACGGCACATAGGTTTCCAGATAGCCGTGCTGTTCGGTGTGCAGATCCAACATAAATTGGCTCAACGCACGGTGTAATTTGGCGATCTGCCCTTTCATCACCACAAAGCGCGCACCGGCTAATTTCACCCCGGCAGTAAAATCCAAACCTGCAATATCTTCACCTAAAGTAACGTGGTCTTGTACCGTAAAATCATACTGTTTCGGCTCACCCCAGCGCAGCACCTCTAAGTTTTCACTGTCATCTTTGCCCAACGGCACTTCGTCTGCCGGAATATTCGGGATATTCAGTGCAATCTGTTGCAGTTCACTTTGTACCGCTTCAAGTGCGGTTTTGGCATCGTCCAACTCACAACCCATCGAATCCACTTCTGCCAGCAATGCCTGAATATCTTCCCCACGTGCTTTCGCTTGCCCAATACTTTTAGAACGGGCATTGCGTTCGGCTTGCAAGGTTTCGGTTTTCACCTGCAACACTTTACGCTGCTCTTCTAACTCACTGATTTGGGCAGTATCCAGTATAAAATTTCGTCTAATTTTTAATTTCTCGGCGGTTTCCGCCAGATTGTTACGCAGTAAATTTGGATCAATCATCTTGTTTACCTGTTTTGTTGATGGTGGCGGATAACCGCACTTTGCTTGAAAAATACTTGATATTTTAGCCTTTATTGACCGCAGTGACTAGTACAGAATCGTGATTCTCAGCCAACATTTCAGAAAAGTCGTGTTAACACCGATTTTCTATCCCGGTGGAAAACAGCGGTGCCGATGGCAAACACGGATTGGAGGAGTATCTGCAAACACAGGTCGTTTATTTACAAACCACAAACTAAATTCTGCACTGCTCTCAGCTAAACCGCACTTTGATTTATTGATATTTTTATCAAAATAATGAAAGTGCGGCTTTTACCTGTTTAAGTTATATGCAAACGGCTACCATCCTCTCCAATTGAAGACTAAAAAAACAAATTTTGCGAATCCTGTCACAAAAATTTTTCTTCTATTACATTATGATAACAACTTTAATAACAATGTATAATTTGTGGTTACTTTTTTATCTTTTAACTAAGGATCTTTAAATGGCTTTAACGCTTAGTCTTTTTCCAATTGTTTTACTCATCTATTTAATGGTAAAACGCAACAGTATGCCCTCTTTTATTGCACTGCCCCTGATCGCATTATTGGTCTATGTGTTGCAATTGACCTATTTTGATCAAGATTTCATGCTGATCAACGCCAACGTGATTTCCGGTATCATCGCTACACAAACCCCGGTTACCATTATTTTTGGTGCGATTTTATTTAACCGCATGATGGAAATTTCCGGCTCAACCAATGTATTACGCCAATGGCTGTCGAATATCAACCCTAACCCGGTTGCACAGTTAATGATTATTGGTTGGGCATTTGCCTTTATGATCGAAGGTGCTTCGGGTTTTGGTACGCCCGCTGCAATTGCTGCCCCAATTCTGGTTGGTTTAGGCTTTAATCCAATCAAAGTAGCGATATTTGCGTTGGTGATGAACTCGGTACCGGTCTCTTTCGGCGCCGTCGGCACACCGACTTGGTTTGGCTTTGCGCCGTTGAAGTTAGGCGAGGAAACCCTACTTCAAATCGGCTACCAAAGTGCAATTATCCACTTCTTTGCAGCCTTTGTTATTCCACTGATTGCGTTGCGTTTTATCACCAATTGGACAGCAATCCGCAACAACATTGTATTTATCTACCTTAGCATATTGTCTTGTACTATCCCGTATCTGTTGCTGGCAAAAGTCAACTATGAATTTCCATCGTTGGTCGGTGGCGCAATCGGACTGTTTATCTCCATTTTGTTGGCAAATAAAGGCATTGGTCTCGTCAAAACCAGCGATAACAGTGAAAAATCTCCACTGCCGTTTGCCACCATTGTGAAAGCCATGACCCCGACAATGTTGTTAATTTTGATTTTAATAGTGACCCGCATTCATCAATTGGGAATTAAAGCGCTATTGAATGATGCCACCACTTGGTTCAACCTATCATTGGGACCATTTGGGCAATTTGAAGTCAGCCGCGCCCTGATCTTGTCTTTGAAAGATATTTTAGGGCAAGGCGTCAGCGACAGTTATAAAACCCTGTATGTGCCGTCATTGATTCCGTTTATTATTACGGTGTTAATCTCATTAGTGCTGTTTAAAGTCAATAAAAACAACGCCAAAGCTATTTTTTCCAGCACTTTTCAACAAACCAAAAAACCGTTTTTTGCATTAATCGGCGCGTTGATTATGGTGAAGTTGATGCTATTGGGGGGAGAAAATTCAATGGTACAAACCATCGGACGGGATTTCGCCGCCGCCACCGGCGCGAATTGGACCTATTTTTCCGCTTATTTGGGTGCGATCGGGGCATTTTTCTCCGGCTCAAACACGGTTTCCAATTTAACTTTCGGTGGCATCCAATATTCGATTGCACAAACTACCGCACTTTCCGTGCCTTTAGTGCTGGCATTGCAATCTGTTGGCGGCGCAATGGGCAATATGGTGTGTATCAATAATGTGATTGCGGTGTGTTCAGTGTTGGACGTAAAAAATCAGGAAGGCACGATTATCAAGAAAACCGTGATTCCAATGCTGGTTTACGGTGTTATCGCGGCATTGGTTGCCACATTAATTTTATCGTAATATCGCCAAAAACAATTTGGGCAAAATACTGTCCCTGCAAAGGGTGGGCTCCCCCACCCTATTTTTACATGATTAAATTCATCTGTTGGAGTAAACAATGAACGTCAATTTTTATGTCACCTGTATTGCCGACGCGCTCAAAGCCAATGTCGCCAAGCAAAGCGTGCTGCTGTTGGAGCAGTTGGGGTGCAAGATCACTTTTTTAGAAAAACAGGGCTGCTGCGGGCAGCCGGCGCTAAACAGCGGCTATAACCAACAAGCGATTCCTGCCATCAAAAACTTAATTACCACTTTTGAAGCAAACGACTACCCGATTGTCGCCCCTGCCGGTTCTTGTGTGCATGCAATTAAAACCTATGCCACTTATTTCCCTGACGAGCCGGAATGGGCGGAACGTGCCAATAGATTGGCTGAGCGTTTTTACGATCTCACCGATTTTATTGTCAATCAGCTTAAGGTCACTCAGGTCGGTGCTAAATTGAACGGAACCGCCGTTTATCACCCCTCTTGCAGCCTGTTTCGTAAACTCGGGGTCGTAGACGAACCGGTGACGCTGTTGCAGAATGTTGAAGGATTGAAACTGTTGCCGATTCAAAATCAAACCACCTGCTGCGGTTTCGGTGGTACTTTTTCGGTCAAAATGGCGGAGATTTCCGGTGAAATGGTGATAGAAAAAGCCGAACATATCAAAGAAGTACAGCCGGATTATCTGATCGGTGCCGATGTTAGTTGTTTAATCAATATTGGCGGACGTTTACAGCGTGAAGGCAGCCCGATTAAAGTGTTGCACATCGCCGAAGTCTTAATGAGCCGCTAGGAGGAAACTATGTCATTAAAAACCAGTGAAATATCATTTAAAGCACGCCTGCATGACGAAATTCATAATGACGTGATGCGAAAAGCAGTGGTGATGGCGCAAGAGCGGATCGGCGCCAATCGGCAGAAAATGGTGGACGAACTCGGCCATTGGGAAGAGTGGCGTGAACAGGCAAAACAGATTCGCGAGCATATTTTGCAGAATTTAGATGCGTATTTGTATCAACTGTCGGAAAAAGTGAGCCAAAACGGCGGCAACGTTTACTTTGCCAACACCGCTGAAGATGCCACTGACTACATCAAAAAAGTCGCGCAACAAAAGCAAGCTAAAAAAGTGGTGAAATCCAAGTCGATGGTTACCGAAGAGATTGGCTTAAACAAGGTGCTGGAAGCGGAAGGCATTCAGGTGATCGAAAGCGATTTGGGCGAATATATTTTGCAACTTGCCGGCGATAAACCGTCCCATATTGTGGTGCCGGCAATTCACAAAGATCGCCATCAAATTCGCAAAGTGTTGCAAGACAAATTAGGCTATCAAGGCGAAGCCACGCCAGAAGAGATGACCCTGTTTATCCGTGGCAAAATCCGGCAAGATTTCTTGGAAGCGGACATCGGAATCAGTGGCTGCAACTTTGCGGTTGCCGAAACCGGCAGTGTCTGTCTGGTGACCAATGAAGGCAATTTGCGGCTGGCAACCACGCTACCGAAAACCCATATTGCGGTGATGGGAATGGATCGTCTGGCGCCAACGTTTAAAGAAGTGGATATTCTGATTACGCTATTGGCACGAAGTGCGGTCGGCGCACGCTTGACCAGTTATAACACTTGGCTGACCGGTCCACGTTTAGTGGGAGAAACCGACGGCCCGGAAGATTTCCATTTAGTGATTGTCGATAACGGTCGCTCCAAGGCGTTGGGTGGTGAATTTAACGATATTCTGCGTTGTATCCGTTGCGGCGCTTGTCTGAATGTCTGCCCGGCTTACCGCCAAATTGGCGGACACAGTTACGGCTCAATCTATCCCGGCCCGATCGGTTCAGTGCTGTCGCCAATTTTAGGCGGCTATGAAGACTTTAAAGATCTGCCATATGCCTGCTCGCTGTGCACTGCGTGTAACCAAGTTTGCCCGGTCAAAATTCCATTGGCAAGTTTGCTGCTCAAACATCGCAGTAAAATGGTAGAGCTCGGCATCACGCCAACATTGGAAAAATTGTCGGTCAAGATGTTCACCCTAGCAAACAATCACCCTACCCTGTGGAAAGTCGGGATGAATATCGGTGCCAAACTGAGCCGTAAGATGATCAAAAACGGCAAAGCCCCTATCAACATCGGCGCTGTGTCAGAATGGACGAAAGCCCGTGATCTGCCGAGTTCCGAAGGCGAAAGCTTCCGCAACTGGTTTAAAAACCGCACTTGATCATCAAAGACGACAGCATTAAGGATAACAACATGTTAGATCAACAAAACAGACAACAATTTTTAGATCATTTAGCGGCACAATTAGGTCGTCCGCCACGAAAAACCGTGGCAGGGCGCTACTCTAGCGTGACAGCACAGCCGACGACTCGCTTGACCGATTTAACCGCAGATCAGCGCTGTGAGGAGTTTGTGAAAGTCGCGCAGGAAGTGATGGCAGTGGAATGCAGCGTCACGACACCAAGTGAAGCCGCAGCAGCGCTGCTTGCATTATGCGAGCAACAGCACGGCGGCGATGTGATTTTAAATGACGATCCGCGTTTGAATCAATATGGCTTAACCCAAGCGGTGCAAGCGCACTACCCTACCCATATCTGGTCAGCTCAAAGTGCGGTTGAAAACCGCACTTTTGCCGAAAAAGCCAATATCGGCATCGTATTTGCCGAATACGGTTTAGTTGAATCCGGCGGGGTGGTGCTTTACAGCGCCGCAGAAAGAGGTCGCTCCAGCAGCTTATTACCACAAGTATCGATTGTGGTGCTAAACAAAAGTAGTATCCAGCCTCGTGTGGCGCAAGTCGCTGAGATTTTGCACCAACAAGCCGCTCAAGGTGTGCGGATGCCGTCTTGTATCAATATCATTTCCGGCCCAAGCTCCACCGCTGACATTGAGTTGGTGAAAGTCATCGGTGTGCATGGACCAATTAAGCAGATTTATCTGATTATCGACGATCTCTAGCCGACGATTTCCACCACAGCAGATAAACCGCACTTTTTGCTTGCTGTGATTACAGGTTATTCAAATCCAACACATCGGTCATATCAAATAAGCCGTTGTGTTTGGTTTGCAGCCATTTGGCAGCACGGACGGCACCATTGGCGAAGGTCATGCGACTGGAGGCTTTATGGGCGATTTCAACCCGCTCCCCTTCGTCGGCAAACCAAACGCTGTGTTCGCCGACAACGTCCCCGGCACGAATAGTAGCAAAACCGATTTCGTCACGTTTGCGCTCACCGGTGATGCCTTCACGGGCAAATACCCCGTGGGTTTTGAGATCACGCCCCAACGTTTTAGCAATATGCTCACCCATCGAAAGTGCGGTGCCGGACGGCGCATCGACTTTGTGCCGATGGTGCGCTTCGATCACTTCAATATCGCAATAATCCCCCATCACTTTGGCGGCTTTTTCCAACAGTTTAAACACCAAATTGACACCGACGCTGTAGTTGGAAGCAAACACAATGCCCATTTTTTCAGCGGCTTGGGCGATGGCTTGTTTACCCGCGTCGTCAAAACCGGTGGTGCCGATCACCATTTTTTTGTTATTGGCAACACAAAAATCAAGGTAGCCCTGGGTCGCCTCCGGGCGAGTAAAATCAATCAGTAAATCAAACTGATCTTTCACAGTTTCCAAATTATCACTGACCGCCACGCCGAGGTTACCGATACCGGCTAATTCGCCGGCATCTGCACCGACCAAACTTGAACCGGCACGTTCTAGGGCAACGCCTAAAACTACGCCGTCAGCGTTATTCACTGCTTGAATCAGTTGTCGCCCCATTCTTCCACCTGCGCCGGCAACGGCTACGCGTAAATCTGCCATCTTGTACCTCTATCTTGTTTATTTAATTACTTAATTCTCACATGCAGCGTGATCTCTTCACGGTCATGATATAAATGTTTAGCTTGGATTTCAAACCCCAAGCCTGCCTTGCTTAAATCGTCGTGCAGTTTTTGCTGGCATAACCGCACTTCCTGATAGCGTTTTTTCATCGGCAGTTTCAAGTTGAAAATCATCTCGCGACACCAACCGTTGGTCAGCCACTTGCTCATCAAACTGGTGATTCGCATCGGCTGTTCCACCATATCACACACCAGCCAATCAATTTTAGTGCGTTTTGGCGGCTGAAATTTAAAGCCGTCTTCCGGGCAGTGATCGACTCGTCCGGTTTCCATTAACGATGGTGCAATTTTACCGTGATCGACCGCATAGACAAACATGCCACGTTTGACCAATTGGTAGCTCCAACCGCCGGGACAAGCCCCCAAATCCACCGCTTTGCTTTCACTGTTCATGCGCTGCTTCTCCTCTTTTTCGCTCAAAAAAGTCAGAATCGCTTCTTCCAGTTTCAACGTAGAACGACTTGGCGCATCGCTGGGAAATTTCAAGCGTGGAATTCCCATAAAGTGCGGGGCGTGGTTATTATTATATGAGTAGCCGACATAGCAACTGTCATTGTTGATAAACAGAATATGCAAGGTGACACCGCTGCCATAGATTTCACGGTAGTTCAACAAACCGCACTTACGTAGTTGTTGGCGCAACGGCACGGTGAATTTACGGCAAAAGGTAGATAAGGATTTGGCTTCATTAGTGTCGGCGGTTTCAACCCACAGTTCGGTGCTTTGTTTAAAATCCACGAGGCTGTTTTGTTGATATTGCGCAACGATCGGGCTGATTCGATCTTCGGTCGCTAAATCTTGCAATAAATCAGATACCACCACCAACTGTCGGGCAAAAATCAGTTGCTTGAACTGAACTTCTTGCGCTAAGCGGTCGGCTTCATTTTCCTGATAACATTCAAAAATCACATAACCGCTGTTGTCCACCACTCTGGCAAAACCATAAATCCCTAAATCTGCGGCTTTTTCAGTGATCTCCGCCGCCAGCTCTTTTTCAAAACCGGCACGACAATATAATGCTAACTTATTCAAAATATTACCCTCTGGCTTTTAAGCTGTTGGCAATACTGATAAAAACCAGTGCGCCCCAACCGATTAAAAAGGCGATGCCGCCAACAGGCGTGAGCCACACCAACGTTTTGATACCGGTCAATGCCAAGCCATACAGACTGAAACTAAAGCAAAGAATTCCGATTGCCCAACTGTAGCCGATCCAGTTTAAGCCACAGTTGCGGCAGGCTGGCACAGCTTGATTTTGCGTGGCGCTGACAAACAGCCCCAATGCAAATAGCGCTAACGTATGAAAAAATTGATATTTTAAGCCCTTGTCAATCCAGTCCAACTGTAAAAAACTCAAGTGCGGTTCCAGTCCGTGTGCCGCGAACGCGCCGAATGCCACACAGAAAAAGCCGCTGATGGCAGCAAAAATTAAAAAACGATTGCCCATATATAGGTCCTTAATTTGGTCAGTGATGTTGTTGAATATGCTCAACAATCCAATTGATAAAAGAAACGGTCTGCATTTTATCCGAATAATTGGGATGGTACACCACATAAAACGATTTTGGGTCGATAACATCGGTTGAAAAAACCTCTGTCAGCGCACCGTCATTAATGTATTGTTGTGCCAAAATTTTATTCGCCAACACCACACCTTGCCCGTGCAGCGCAGCCTGCAACGCCATAAAAGTATGGCTGAAAATCGCGCCGTGATGCAGGTTGATCCCGTCCAGTTTCAAATAGGCAATCATGCGCTGCCAATTTTCACGAGTGTGAATATGCAATAAATTGTGCTGCGCCAAATCTGCCAATTGATTTAACGGTTTTTGCTGTAACAGTTTTGGTGAGGCGAAAATAGACAACCGCTCTTCTAACAACCGCTGGCTTTTCAGTCCTTTCCAATCGCCCTTACCGTAGAAAATTGCCACATCGGCATCGGCGAGAATATCACTTTCGTCATAATCGAAGCCTTGAATATTCACCTCAATATCCGGATAAAGTCGGTTAAATTCGCTCAGCTGTGGCACTAACCATGCTAGCCCAAAGGTTTGCGGCACTTTAATGGTCAGTGTCAACCCCTGTTGGTCGTGACGCAATTTTTGGGTCACTTCGACCAAACGCCGCAAAATAATATTGATATCGTAAAAATAGGCACTACCCTGTTCCGTTAATGCTAACGCACGGTTTTTACGAATAAAAAGTGCGGTACCTAAAAATTCTTCTAATAATTTGATTTGGTGGCTGACCGCAGCTTGGGTAACAAACAGTTCGTCCGCTGCCTTGGTGAAACTTAAATGTCGGGCGGCGGATTCAAAGACTTTGAGTGCATTTAACGGTGGTAAACGTTTATACATGGCATGTCCTATGAATAACTCAAAAATAAATAATGTCAGAAATCGCATAAGTTTTATTTATGCGAATGATAAAAAAATATAAATTGTGGCGCTGAGCGGCAAAACCTAGAATAGCCACATTGCTTTAATAGCAGACTCGGTATTTACCGTGTTGTTGTTAAGTATGATGTTGTGTTTTATCCGGTTCGCTGGATTTGAGTTTACTTCCTGTATATGTTGAAACCGATTTGGTTTAATAAGCCGCCTCATTATTTGGGCGGCTTTTTTTTCGGGCTATTCTAACACAAACCCTTTGCTTCCCCTATGCTAGAACCTTCAATTATGCTAAATTCTCACTTAATGCGCTATTTTTCGAGAGTTTATGTTATGGATTCAGATAAACAACCACAAAATCCTATGCCGCCTTCGGCACAGAAGTTAACATTTTGGCAACTGAAAAATCTGACCTTAAATATCAATAAAGCGTTGGATCATCTATTGCAGCAAGAAGGATTGACACTGTCACAAGCACGAGTGTTGCTGTTGTTGTTTGATGAAAACGGGCAAAATCAAACCAGTTTGATGAAACAACTACAAATTGAATCCTCTTCCATGACCAAAATTTTGGATTTATTAGAGCGCAAAGGATTGTTACAACGCAAAGATAATCCGCGTGATGCGCGACAAAAAAATGTTTTTTTGACTAAAAAAGGACATCATGCCGAAGTCGGTATCGTTCACTTGCTGCAACAATTTGAACATAATCTGCTGGCTGAACTTTCAAAAGCTGAAATCCAACAATTACATCATTTATTACACAAAATACAATTTGAACCCGATTACTAGGGTCTGTTGATCT
>NZ_VDHB01000013.1:0-27274 GCF_006227735.1 Testudinibacter sp. 'clade 2' | reverse complement strand
ATCTATGAAAGAAAATATTTTAGATTTAGAGATGAAGCAAAATTAAATATTAAATCAACATTTCTATTATTTAAATATGATGCCTCACCTCAATAATTAAAAACAATTGGCTTAGTTTTTCGATTAATTGATCCACTTCATTTGTTGATGCCGTATCAAGATTAGCGTTCCATTCATCTAACATGATCACTTTAATTTTTTGGTCTAAATGTTGTTGCAGTTCATTGAGATTATATTTTAATACTTCTCCGGTAGAGCAATGCGTTGTATTTGTTTGTGAAAACTGTAGATGGTGATAAGTCGGCAGGTAATAAGCTTGTTCTGCCAATTGTGTTTTCAGCCATATTAAATAAGACGATTTTCCGGCGCCGTTTGGCGCTTGAATTGTAATTCTTCCATGTTTAGGTAGATTATTTTTTAAATATTCCAAGTTGATCATTTTAATATTAAGATTAGCAGATGTACTAACGTTAAATTTATCCCATAAAATTCGCTGATAAATATCACTGTTTGTTGGCAGCGGTATCAGAGCTTGAAGTAATCCGTTTAATTTGGCTTTTAATGCAGACCATTGGGTAATATAGGAAATAATACTGTAGCAATATTGCAGCATAATGACCTGTCTTGGTAACGTTGCAATCAGCACCGCTAACATTGCTGGCGAAGTGCGGTATTGATAAAACAGAAATAGGATTAGCATAATAACCGGCGACATCATAATTAACATACCAACAGAGGAGACAATATTATTAAATTGTTTGCTTTTGACCGCGGAGAATAATAAAGATTGTTGTTTTTTCAGTAAGTCTTGTTGATAAAGATGATCATTATATTGATTGCCCAACGTACAGTTATCCCAGATTTGGGACAAGTGATGTTGCAATTCGGTACGATCTTGTTGTGCTTGGCGACTTTTTTCAGCGACATTAGTGTTGAATTTCAGGATAAAGCCTAATACTAATAACAGTCCGATAAAATAAGCATAAATAATATTGGCTTCTAACAAAAAGGCTAGAGTAATGATATTAAACAGTACATTTAATATCACGGCAATCCAATCATAAATAAAGCGATAAGATTCATCAATTACAAGAAAAGATTCAGACGATAAATAGGGCATCATGGTTTTTTTCTGGTTTTTATCAGCATTGATGTGGCTTAAGCCGTAAAACAGTGTTCTGAATTGAGCATGGTAGGCATTTAACGCAATTATTTTGGCTTTTTCCAATAAGCTGATGGAAATGACCGACGGAATATACACAATAATTAACGACACAATAAACAGCGATAAATACAGAAAATAGGGCTGTTGTGTGGCAATTCTTTCAGCACTGATCGCAATCCAATAGGTTGAAGATGCGATAATAACCTGTTGTATCAGTAATAATAGTAGCGCAAGCTTAAAAGTGCGGTTAAATAACAGGGTGTAATATGTTTTCATCTTAGGCTGTGCTCACTTAATTTTTATTATAAACAGACCATATAATAAAAAGATATTGATCACAAGCAGCGATGTGATACATCATTATCTGTGTGAGATATATCACAAATTCTTATTTTAAATAGTATTTCTACTGTTAGGCGGATATTCCGCTAAGATAGCGTTGCCAATCAAAAAATTGACCCGGATCGATTTTCCTTCCCGGTGAAATATCGCTATGCCCGACAATTCGTTCTGGGGTAATTTGTGGATAGTTTTGCATAATCAACGTGGTCAGTTGCTGCAAAGTGCGGTATTGCGCCGCAGTAAAAGGTTGATTATTTGAGCCTTCCAATTCAATGCCGATGGCAAAATCATTACATTTCTCCCGTCCCTGAAAGTAGGATAAACCGGCGTGCCAAGCGCGATCAGCAAAGTTGACGTATTGGGTAACTTCGCCCAAACGATTAACCAAACAATGCGCAGAAACCCGTTGCTGGTAAATCTTGGCAAAATAGGGGTGGGTATTGGGATCCAGTTTGCCCAGAAAAAATTGATCGATAAAATCACAGCCAAACTGCTCTGGCGGCAGGCTGATGTAGTGAATCACCAGCAGGGAAACATCGTCGGGATCAGGGCGTGCATCAAAGTGCGGTGACGAAATCTTGCGCACCGGCTGCAACCAGCCGTGCTGAATTTTTTGCGGGGGCAACATCATATTTTGCGATCTCAATTCCAGTAATTTTGCCGTTTTTAGATTTTTGTATGCAGCTTTGCGATGCTGAGGCGGTCAATTTTGAGCCGTCAATTTTTATCTAAATGAGGAAAAAATCATGCAACACTTTAATCTAAAATGCAATGTGAAAAACAAGCTTAAACACGGTTTTACCTTGGTGGAGTTGATGATCGTTATCGCCATTATTGCAGTGTTGGCGACCATTGCCGTACCGTCTTATCAAAGCTACACCCGCAAAGCGGCGCTGTCGGAACTGCTGCAAGCTTCAACCCCCTATCGTGGCGAGGTGGAGTTGTGTATTTATAATACCGGCGCAGCGACGGGGTGCAGCGGTGGCAGCAATGGTATTCAGCCGGATAAAACGGCAGAGAATAAATCGAAATATATCAAAACCATCGCCACCGCAGCAGGCAAAATCAGTGTCAGCGGTAAAAGCAGCTTGGAGGGCTACGGCTACACCCTGACACCGAGCGGCGGCAACGGCAGCGAAATCAGTTGGGCGGTGGCTTGCACTGCGCCGAATTCAGATACGGCTATTTTTCCGGTTGGTTTTTGTTCGTAGCAGCGGGAGTATCGGATGACTGGCGTTGATTCACTCACCATTCAAATCACAGCGCTGGACGGGCAGCTTTTTGAGATTGAACCATCACTGTGGCGACGTAATTGTCATGAGCAATCGTTGTTGCTACGCTATTTCGCATTGCCGCTGCAAGAAGATCAACAGCGGTTATGGCTGGGGCTGGATTCGCTGGATAATTTGAATGCTTGTGAGGTATTTGCATTTTTACATGATAAAAGCGTCGAGCCAGTGATTCTGGACAACAGTGTGTTGAAAAGCGCACTGCAACAATTAACTGCGACAGTATCAAGCAGCGTAGCAGATCAGCCGCAAGACTACACCCAAGCGGTATATTGTCACGATATTCCGGCTGTGCAAGAGGATAAACGTGATGAACCGGTGATTCAGTTGTTGGAAACGATTTTTGAACAGGCGTTGGCACAACGGGCATCAGATATCCATTTTGAACCGATAGCACAACTTAAATCGCAGCCACAGCTAAACGCACAAGGGTTGCAAGTGCGGTTTCGGGTGGACGGTGTGTTGAACGTCAATCGGCAAGTCAGCGCTAATTTTGCCAACCGTTTGATTTCAAGAGTGAAATTGTTGGCACATTTGGATATTGCCGAAACTCGATTGCCGCAAGACGGGCGCTTTCAATTTACCACCGCTTTTAATGATGTGTTGGATTTCCGTTTGTCAATTTTGCCGACCCAGCTGGGCGAAAAAGCGGTGTTGCGGCTGCAACAGAATAAGCCTGTCGAACTGGCATTTGCTGAATTGGGCATGACCGAGCGCCAACAATACTGTTTTCAACAGGCATTGCGCCAACCACAAGGATTGATTTTGGTGACCGGGCCGACCGGCAGTGGTAAAAGTATTTCGCTGTATACCGCACTTCACAGCCTGAACCAACCGGAAAAACATATTCTGACCGCCGAAGATCCGATTGAAATTAGTTTGCCGGGTGTTGTACAAACCCAGATCAATCCGGCGATTGGCTTGGATTTCAAACAACTGTTGCGCACTTTTCTGCGTCAAGATCCGGATGTGATTATGTTGGGCGAAATTCGTGATGAGGAGAGCGCACAGATGGCGATTCGGGCGGCACAAACCGGACATTTAGTGCTGTCTACTTTGCACACCAATGATGCACAAGCCGCAATCGGACGTTTGCAACAGTTGGGCGTTCCGGAGTATGAACTGGCATCTTGCCTGTTATTGGTGATTGCGCAGCGCTTGCTGCGCCGCCGTTGTGAATGTCGGCAAGCGCAGCAAGAACACTGTGGCAAATGTCAGCAAGGCTATTATGGTCGAATTGGCACTTATCAATTTTTACAACCGCACTTTAATAATAAAACCCGTGATAGCTTGCCGAAAGCGGAATATCGCTTGGATTTTGCCAGCTTGTATCACAGCGGAATGGAAAAAGTGCGGTCTGGCGTGACTGATCTGGCAGAGATTCAGCGAGTATTGGGAGATGGTAATGGCGGAATTTAGCTGGCAGGCAGTGAACCAATTGCAACGGCAACAGAGCGGTATGATTTTAGCGCCAAATGCTGAACAGGCAAAAGTGCGGTTGCTGGCGCGTGGCTTGCAGCAAGTAAAAGTGCGACGCAATTGGCGTCTGTCATCGGCGGTCAGCCATGCTGAGATTTGCGAATTGATGCAGCAAATGGCGATGTTACTGCAAGCAGCGCTGCCGTTAAAAACTGTGTTGCAAATGTTGAGCCAGAATTGTCAAAGCGAAAAATTACAGCTGTGGTTACAGCAGTTAGAACATGGAATCGCTGCGGGGTACTCATTTTCACAGACCTTATCTCAAGAGCCGCAGTTTTTGAATGAGCGTGATCGGCAGTTGATTAAAATTGGCGAAACCAGCGGAAAGCTGGCACAGATATGTCGTCAAATCGGCGAAGATAAAGCCAAAAAATTAGAATTACAGCGCAAATTGCAGAAAATTTTGTTATATCCGATGATGGTGCTGCTAATCTCTTTTGCTTTGACAGTGCTGTTGCTGCTGTTTGTGGTGCCGCAATTTGCCGAAATGTATCAACAAAATCAGCAGCAATTGCCGCTGTTTACGCAATTTTTGCTGCAACAATCACAGATCTTACAGGACTATGGCGGGCGTTTGGCGCTGTTATGCGCTTTGCTGATCGCTATCATAATCCGTGTTTACCGCCAAAGTGGCAGAATCCGTCGCAAATGGGCACAATGGTTGGCGGTATTGCCGCTGTTTGGGCGCTTGAATCAGCTTAGCTTGATTGTTGATTCCAGCCGCAATCTGGCGTTGATGCTGAATGCCGGGATTCCGTTGAACCAAGCGTTGCAAACGTTTTTAAATCCACAGAAGCCAGCGCAACACAGTCTGTTACAGCAGGAGATTAGCCAGAGTTTGCAGTTGTTGCAACAGGGTTATGCTTTTTCGCAAAGCGTCAGCAGTCGTTGGTTTCCACAGCAGGCGCAGCAAATGTTGCAGGTAGGCGAAAAGAGCGGTTGTTTGGGGCAGATGCTGCAACATATTGCCGACAATTATCAACGCCAGCTGGATCATCAGATCGATTTGCTGTCGCAACTGCTAGAACCCTTGTTAATGTTGTTGATTGGCGGGCTGATCGGTGCGGTGATGTTGGGGATGTACTTGCCGATTTTTGATATGGGAGCAATGTTGGGATGAGGTCGAAATAATGCAACCGAGCTTACTTTTGTTAATTTTTTTGGCACTGATCATCGGTTTATGGCTGAAATATGCGCTGGAACATTTTGCCGAACGAGTGAACCGCACTTTGCGCCAACAGTATCAAGATTGCTATTTGCCATATACGCAGCAGCAACTAGCCGCAGATTATCACTGGCTGTTGCCGATTAAAAGTCGTGCCCTGAATGGGTTGCCGCCGATTTTTGTCGGTTTGAGTTTGCTGATGAGTGGGTTTTCTTCGGATCTCCTAACGCAAATTTGGCTGTTGGCGTTGTTGGGCTTATTGACGGCAATCGGGATGCTGGATTTTTACTACCGTTTGATCTCGACCGCACTTTGCCAAGCGTTGGCGCTGCTGGCACTGTTTGGGGCTTGGCAGCAGATCGGTTTGGTATCACTGGCGCAAAGTGTGCAAAGCCTGTTGTCGGCGGTGGTGGTGAGTGGATTGTTTTTCCAAATCAGCCATTGGATTTACCGCAAAGAAGTGTTTGGTGAGGGCGATTGCTGGTTAATCAGCGCCCTTGCGATGTTTTATCCCTGGCAACAACTGCCGTTATTACTGCTGCTTGCCAGTGTATTAACTTTGCTGGCAGCATTGTTTGTTGCTCGCCGCCGGGCTGATTGGAAAACACAACAGCTGCCTTTTGCGCCGGCATTGAATATTTCGGCAATAGTACTATTTTTGCTATAGCTTAAATTATAAATAAAAATCAACAACCCCTATAGCGCCAACAGAATAATCTTCTCCGGATCAATGCTGACGTATATTGAATCACCGATTTGATATTGATCGGCAGAGTGATAGCTGGCGCAAAACTCAATTTGCGGACTGAGCTGAATAATCGCTTCGTGGCTGTCTTGCTGTTGTTGCAATGCGCTGATTTGACCTTTAAAACTGTTGGTTTTTTGTGCTTGTTGATGCAGGCTGACCCACGGTGCTTTAAACATCAGCAGTAATTCTTGCTGGACTTGCAACTGCAAACGCTCGGCACTGGCTTGGGTGATCGCAGCGCTAATCTGGCTATTCAAACCCTCAACTGCAATCTGCACTTGGCAATTCAGCCCTTGTGTACAAAGTTGTTGCACCCTGCCGATCAATTGGTTTCTGGCGCTGCTTTGCAAGCTGAATTTGGCGGTGGCAGACAGCAGGCTGGTGAGCGGAATGCTTTCGTCTTGCAAAATAGCAAATGCCCGTTGTTGAGTTTGTTCCAGCAATTGGTATAACCGCAGCACCCGTTTAGCGTAGGCAGTCAATGTGGTGCCGCCGCCTTCTTTGCCGCCGGTGCTGCGCTGTAATAACGGTTTTGGGCTGATCAAGTCCATTGCATTTAAATTATCCCAAGCGGTTTTATAGCTGATTCGAACCTGCTTTGCAGCTTGCGAAATCGAACCGCACTTTTCGATTTCACGCAGCAGATGAATACGCCGCGGATCGACAAACAATTGCTGTTGCAGTTTTATACTGAGATCGATATCAATATCCGCCATAAGAATTCCTATTGCTTATCTTGTTGTTTAGTCTTAAAGGTTTGTGATTCTTTTCGCATTTTAAAAGAAAACTCGGAATCTGGATAGACATCTTTTTTTATCGTTATATAATTAATTGTATATCGAATTTTTATTATCTATATTAGGAGAGATTATGTTAAAACAGATTATTCGTAGCAGCAAAAGTGCGGTTTTGGCGCTGGCTTTGGCGGCAGTATCATTTTCAGGACTAGCAAATGACAAGTTGACGGTATTTGCCGCCGCTTCGATGACAAATGTATTGCAGGATTTGGCGACAGAATTTAAGCAGGAGCAAAAAGAGGCGGAGATTGTGTTCTCGTTCGCTTCTTCTTCGGTGTTGGCGCGTCAAATTGATGAGGGCGCGCCGGCAGATATTTTTGTTTCGGCAAATTTGAAATGGGCGGACTTCTTGCAGGAAAAAGGCAAAATTATTGTCGATTCGCGTAAAATTATTGCCGGCAACAAATTAGTGATGATTGCGCCGAAAAGTGCTGGGGAATTGAAATTTGATTTGAACAGCGAGGAATGGCTGAAATATTTGGGCAAACACTTTTTGTCAGTCGGCGATCCGGAACACGTTCCGGTAGGAATTTATGCTAAAGCCGCATTAACCAAGTTAAATCAATGGGATAAGGTGGAGAAACAACTGGCACGCGCCGCCAATGTGCGTGCGGCCTTGACGTTGGTTGAACGTGGCGAAGCCCCGTTGGGGATTGTGTATGCCACCGATGCCGCTGCCAGTGATAAAGTGCAGATCGTTGGCGTATTTCCGGACGGCAGTTATGAAGCGGTGGAATATCCGGCAGCGATTGTCAACGGGCACGACAGCGAAACGGCACGGGCATTTATGGCATTCTTGGGCACTGACAACGCGAAAGCTGTTTTGCAGAAATATGGTTTCAGCGTAGAATAATTATCCTAGAGTGATAAAACCGCTCATCTATGCGTAGTCGATTGCGACCCACAGTCGCTGTCGACTAAATAAAAATTTCTCAAGGACACTTTTTGATCGACAGCATAATCCAAACCCTCAGCCTCAGCCCGGCGGAAATCAGCGCAATCCATCTCAGTTTAAAAGTTGCGCTGTTTTCAATGCTGCTCAGTTTGCCAGCGGCAATATTTTTTGCCTGGTTGCTGGCACGTCGTGATTTCTGGGGCAAGAATCTGTTGGATGGGATTATCCACCTACCGCTGGTGCTGCCGCCGGTGGTGATTGGCTATTTGTTGTTGGTGGCTTTTGGGCGTAACGGTGTTATCGGCAAATATTTGTACCAATGGTTTGATTTCAGCGTGGCATTCAGTTGGCGCGGTGCGGTGCTTGCTTCGGCGGTGGTGGCGTTTCCGTTGGTGGTGCGGGCGATTCGCTTGGCACTGGAAAATGTCGACCCTAAGTTGGAACAGGCGGCTCGAACGCTGGGCGCAAACAGCTGGCGAGTCTTTTTCACCATTACCTTGCCGCTCTCTTTTCCCGGTATTTTGGCAGGTTTAGTCTTGGGGTTTGCCCGTTCGTTGGGCGAATTTGGCGCAACCATTACCTTTGTCTCGAATATTATCGGCGAAACCCAAACCATTCCGCTGGCGATGTACTCTTTTATCGAAACCCCCTCGGCAGAAGCAGCGGCGGCTCGCCTGTGCATTATTGCGATTATCATTGCCTTGCTGTCGTTGGTTTTGTCCGAATGGTTAGCTCGACGGGCGAAATATAGACTGGGACAAAGCAATGCTTGAAATTAATGTGAAAAAACAGCTTGGCAGTCTGGCGCTAAGTGCCAACCTGCAAATTCCATCCAACGGTGTCACCGCACTTTTCGGCTTATCCGGCAGCGGCAAATCCTCATTGATTAATTTGGTGAGCGGGTTATCGCTCCCCGACCAAGGTTATATTCAACTTAATAACCGCACTTTGGTGGATACGCTGCGCAAAATCAACCTGCCACCGGAACAACGTCATCTCGGCTATGTGTTCCAAGATGCACGGTTGTTTCCGCATTATACCGTGAAAGGCAATCTGGCTTACGGTATGAAAAAAGTCAGCAAAGCGGTATATCAAGAAATTATTGAACTGTTAGGCATCGAACCTCTGCTGAAACGTTATCCGCTCACCCTGTCCGGTGGCGAAAAACAACGAGTGGCAATCGGCAGGGCGTTACTGACCGAACCTGAATTATTGCTCATGGACGAACCGCTAGCCGCCTTGGATCTGCCGCGTAAACAGGAGTTATTGGATTACCTCGATCGCCTGGCGAAAGAGATCAAGATTCCGATTTTGTATGTCAGCCACAGTTTGGAAGAGTTGCTACGTTTGGCGCAACGCGTGATTTTAATACAGCAGGGCAAGGTGCTGGCATTTGATGATCTGGAAACGATTTGGCAAAGTCCGCATTTTTTACCTTGGAAAGGCGTGCAGCAGCAAAGTGCGGTATTCAGCCTGCCGATTGAAATGCACCACCCGCTCTATCAGATGACCGCACTGAATTTTGCCGGACAACCGCTGTGGATCCACGAAATGCCGCAAAAAAATGCCGGTGATTTGGTGCGGATCTGCATTTACAGTTCCGATGTGTCGATTATTCTCCAACCGACAAAGGGCAGCAGTATCCGTAATGTGCTGGCGTGCCAAATCACTGAAATTGAAATCCAAGCACAACAAGTCGAAGTGCGGTTAAACGCCGACGGCTTGCAGTTCGGTGCCTCGATCAGCCGCTGGGCACTGGCGGAATTGAATCTGGCGACCGGAATGTGGGTTTATGCGCAGGTGAAAAGTGTGTCGGTGATTGCTTAGTATTCAAATTAGTCCTAAATATACCCAACGTTGATCGTCTCCCTTCTGAATGGGGAACGCCCCATTTGTGTTACCTTCATCACGCTTTCAATTTTTCTCAATCAAACGTGAGCGTTTGTGCATTCCTACTCATCTCACTTTCCTATATTTTGTTTTCCAACAAAAACACCATAGGAGAATAGATTATGTTATTAAAAGACAAAGTAGCCATTGTTACCGGTGCAGCTTCTGCGCGTGGGTTAGGCCGTGCAACAGCGAAATTGTTTGCCGAGCAGGGCGCTAAAATCGTGATTGCCGATTTAGATGAGCAAGCATCGATTGAAGCGGCCAATGCTTTGCCGGGTGAAGGGCATTTAGGCGTAGCAATCAATGTGGCGGATGAAGCCCAAGTACAAGCGGCAAAAGAAAAAATTTTGGCTAAATATGGTCGTATCGATGTATTGGTCAACAATGCCGGCATTACCCAGCCACTAAAAGTGATGGATATTAAAGGCGGAAATTATGATGCGGTGCTTGATGTCAGTTTACGCGGCACCTTGTTAATGTCCCAAGCGGTCATCCCAACCATGCGTGCACAAAAGTCAGGCAGCATTGTATGTATTTCTTCGGTATCGGCACAGCGTGGCGGCGGTATTTTTGGTGGTCCGCATTATAGTGCCGCAAAAGCCGGCGTACTTGGTTTGGCTAAAGCGATGGCGCGTGAATTGGGGATTGATGGTATCCGTGTGAACTGTATCACGCCGGGATTAATTCAAACCGATATTACGCAGGGCAAATTATCTGATGAGCAAAAAGCCAATATTATTGCCGGCATTCCATTAAATCGCTTAGGTGATGCGGTTGATATTGCGCGTGCAGCATTATTCTTAGCCAGTGATTTAGCATCTTATTCAACCGGTATCACATTAGATGTGAACGGCGGAATGCATATTCATTAATTTAAGGGGAAATTAATCTATGGCAACTCAAGAATTAGTAACAAAGCTTGCAAAGCATGCCTATAACATTAGACGTTATGCATTACGCATGGGAGAAGTGCAAGGGCAAGGCTATATTGGTCAAGCATTAGGTTATGCCGATGTGTTGGCAACGGCATATTGTCACGCATTAAACTTTAAACCGGCGGATCCCGAATGGGAAGATCGAGATTTCTTTTTACTCTCTCATGGTCACTATGCGATCGCATTTTATGCAGCATTAATCGAAGCCAACATTATTCCGGAAGAGGAGTTGGAGACTTACGGCGGTGACGATAGCCGTTTACCTATGTCCGGCATGGCAACTTATACTCCGGGCATGGAAATGTCGGGCGGTTCACTAGGGCTGGGTTTATCTATTGCTGTGGGGATAGCGCTTGGTTTGCGTTATCAAAATAAAAAATCTTTTGTCTATAACTCCATGTCTGACGGGGAACTGGACGAAGGTTCCACTTGGGAAGCGGCATTGGCTGCCAGCCATCATAAATTAGGCAATTTAATTAATTTAATTGATGTCAACCAACAACAAGCAGACGGTAAATCAAGCGAGATTATGAATTTCGAGCCACTGGTAGATAAATGGCAAGCTTTCGGTTGGTATGTGCAACGAGTCAATGGCAATGATATTACGGCAGTACTCGCAGCATTTGATAATGCGCGCAATTATTCAGGTGATCAACCGCGCGTCATTATTTTCGATACGTTAATGGGGAAAGGCGTTCCATTCTTGGAAGTGCGTGAGAAAAACCATTTTATTCGTGTTGATGCCGATGAATGGCAAAAAGCCATTGCTGTACTAGATGAAAGCCAAAAATAGAGGAATTTTACGATGACTAAGAAAAAATTAACCACATCGGCAATGATCGCCTCTATTGCCGAAGAGGGACAAGAAACCATTTCAGCGCCGTTCGGTTATGCATTAAACAAATTGGCGCAAACCCGCCCTGAAATCGTCGGTGTTACTGCGGATTTGGCAAAATATACAGACTTACACATTTTTGCTCAAAACTATCCGGATAGATTTTTCCAAGTGGGCATAGCAGAACAACTGGCGATGGCGACAGCAGGCGGTTTGGCCAAAACCGGATTAATCCCTTTTGTTACCACTTATGCGGTGTTTGCCACCCGTCGGGCTTATGAATTTATTCATCAAATTATTGCAGAAGAAAATCTGAATGTAAAAATTGCCGTGGCATTACCGGGTTTAACCACCGGTTATGGGCCAAGCCATCAGGCGACGGAAGATATCGCCATGATGCGTGCAATTCCGAATATGACGGTAATTGATCCTTGCGATGCGACGGAACTTGAGCAAATTGTTCCGGTTATAGCAGATCACAATGGCCCGGTTTATCTGCGTTTATTACGTGGAAAAGTGCCGAACGTGTTAAAAGATTATGATTATAAATTTGAAATCGGCAAAGCAACATTACTGGAAGACGGTAATGATGTGTTAATGATTTCAACCGGTATTCTCACGATGCGAGCGATTGAAGCGGCGAAAAAATTAGCGGCTGAAGGTGTAAGTGTTGCCATTTTACACTGTCCAACGATTAAACCATTAGATAATAAAACAATTTTGCGAGAAATTACCAAATCTAACCGTTTAGTGATTACTGCGGAAAACCATAGTGAGATCGGCGGGCTTGGTGAGGCAGTATCGAGTTTATTAGTTGAACAAGGGATTTCCGCCAAAGTGAAACGTATTGCATTACCGGATAAATTTTTACTTGCCGGTGCATTACCGACGTTACACGATGAATATGGTATTTCTACTGCTGCAATTTGTAACAGCATCAAGAAATGGTTAGCGGAATAATACAATTGGGGTGACTACAGGTGGGAGGATAAGTCTGCTTGTAGTCAATCTCGGAGGGAGATTTCTTTATTCATAATATCAATAAATAATATTTTTTAAATTTTAGGTGAGGCATTAAAAATAGTGGTTTTAAACCGCACTTTATGCTTTCTCCCTAATTTCTAAGCAAATAGTATTGCCCCTGATTAATAAAACGGAGAATTATTATGACAGCCCGTAATATTTTACAAATAGAGCAAAGTACCGTGCGTAAGGTAACTTGGCGTTTACTTCCATTTCTTTTTATTTGTTTTTTTATTTCTATCCTTGATCGCGTGAATATTAGTTTTGCAGCACTGCAAATGAATGCAGATTTAGGATTTTCTAATACGGTGTTCGGTATCGGCGCAGGTATTTTCTTTTTTGGCTATTTTTTATTGGAAGTGCCCGGTAGTGCCATGATGGCAAAAGTTGGCGCGCGCAAGTGGATTTGCCGGATTATGGTGAGTTGGGGGATTCTCGCCATTTTAATGGCATTTATTGAAGCACCTTGGCAATTTTATACGATTCGTTTTTTATTGGGGGTGGCCGAGGCGAGTTTTTATCCTTGTATGGTACATTATTTGAGTGGTTTCTACCAAACTAAACATCATGCTAGAGCGATTGCTGCTTTTATGTTGGCGATTCCAGGCGCAAATGCTTTAGGTTCACCGTTATCTACATTCTTATTAACCATTGAGGGGTTAGGATTAAGTGGTTGGCAATGGATGTTTATTATTGAAGCTATTCCTGCTGTTATATTGGGTATAATTTGTTATTTCTACCTAACAGATAGTATCGACAAAGCTCACTGGTTAGAGCAAGAAGAGAAGAAATGGCTAATTGAAACGCTTGATATTGAACAAAAAATGAAGCAAGAAGTGAAACATTATACCTTTATGGAAGCCTTGAAAGATAAAACCGTTTTATGGTTATCGGTAGGTTATTTCTTCTGGATGATGGGTTACTATGGGATCAATATGTTC
This sequence comes from Testudinibacter sp. 'clade 2', assembly GCF_006227735.1. Classification (NCBI taxonomy): domain Bacteria; kingdom Pseudomonadati; phylum Pseudomonadota; class Gammaproteobacteria; order Pasteurellales; family Pasteurellaceae; genus Testudinibacter; species Testudinibacter sp. 'clade 2'. The sequence goes on along the minus strand of NZ_VDHB01000013.1, from coordinate 13,767 downwards.
TTGCCGACCATCTCTAAAACCATCTCGGCGACTTCAGGTATTAGCCTGCAAAATTTAGGCTGGATTATTGGTGCGCTTTACTTCGTGTCAATGATTGTGATGATGTTAGTCGGCAACCATTCCGATAAAACGCAAGAGCGTCCATGGCATGTCGCCGGGTGTTTGGCAGTGAGTGCGCTAGGTTTAATGCTGGCAACTTATGTAGCAGATACTAACGTATGGCTTGCGTTTGTTTTCCTCGCGGTTGCATTGTGTGGCGCATTCGGTGCATTTCCTCCATTTTGGGCTATTCCGCCTTCATTTATCACAGGAGCGGCGGCCGGCGGAGCGATAGCGTTAATTAATAGTATCGGTAACTTGGGAGGATTTTTTGGTCCGACGATTGTAGGATACTTAAAAGAATTAACTAACTCATTTAACACGGCTATTGCATTCTTAGGTGTTAGTATGTTCGTTAGTGTGGCAATTATTGTGCTTAGCGCAAGGAAAAAACAAAAAGAGCTTGCATAATATCTGACTTTTACCCTTTATTTGAACACAATATTTTGCCGTATTGTGTTCTTTTTTTATAATTTATAATAAGTTATGAATCAGTTTTATCACAAGGAAAAATTATGGCAAATATTATTCCTCCGCTAAAATCCCTGCGAGTATTTGAGCAAGCAGCATATTTCGGAAATATTGTAAAAGCGGCAGAAAGTTTAAATATTTCACCGTCAGCAGTCAGCCATCAAATTGCAGGGTTAGAAAGTTTATTAGATAAAAAATTATTTTATCGTACTGGAAGGGGGATAAAACTAACTGGAATAGGGCAACAATATCTTGATGCTATTTCAGGTGCATTACATACCTTAGGCGCAGCAACTAATGATATTATTGAACGTCAAGAACAAGAAACCTTACGCATTCATACTGCTCCAACTTTTGGTTTGCTTTATTTATTACCGAGATTGGAAAAGTTTAAAAAGCAATATCCTGAATATCAAATCAATATTGATTGTTCCTATGAAAATATTCAGTTTAATCTATCTCAAACTGATGTAGATATTCGTTATGGTAGTTTTTCTTGGAAAGGATTAAGCGCTATTCCTATTAAAAATGAATATGCAATTGTGTTAGCTCACCCTGATTTTCTTAAAAAGAATCAAATTAATGAACCAATAGATTTATTAAAATGCGATTTAATCGCTTCTCAATGTATGCTGATGCAATGGCAACAATGGTTTGCAAATCATAATATACAGATAGAAAATTTATCCTATGCCTTTAGTTTCGATCGTTCATATATGAGTTTTGAAGCGGCTAAACAAAATCTCGGTGTCATTGTAGAAAGCAGTTTATTAGCACAACCTTTTATACAATCGGGTGAATTAATCCCCGTTTTTGGTAGTAATTATATGATTCCTATTGATGCACATTATATTGTTTTTCCACATACGCATAAAAAATATGCCAAAGTACAGCACTTTATCAATTGGTTGGAAGAAGAGTTACACAACAGTAGATGAGTACAGTATATATTTGAGTTTTTATAAAAAAACGCTCAAACAATTTGTTTGAGCGTTTTCGTTTCAAATGCGGTTTAAATATTAATCACTGCAAAAAACACCAACACAGAATACAGCGCCGCTAAGCCGTAGAAAATCACACCGCTAGCTGGGATATGCAGTTTGAAATCGTGCATACCGTGGTGTAAACGGTGCATGCCTGCCCACATCGGGAAGATTGCTACGGCGAGCAGAATCAGTTTGCCGATAATGCTTTGTGCAAATGCCACCATGTTGCCTGCGTCAACCAATCCCAATGGATAGAGGAACAGCAGAATTAATGCCAGCACCGGGAAAATAATGGCACTGATGGTTCCGCCTGCACCGAAGAGTAGCCATACGACCGGTTCATTGGAACGTTTTGGAGCTTGTTTCATTATTTCCCCCTTAGAGATAAACCAGAATAAGTGTTAATACCGAGGCTGCAATAGTAATCAGCCACATCAGGTTTCGGATTACAGACTGCGGTAAACGCTCATTTTTGTAGATCAAATTTAACGCTTTTGGTGTTAAGCCGTACCAGGTCAAGGTATTATAAACCACCCCTGCCATCGTGATGACATTCAGGATAATCACTAACGGATTTTTCAGAAATGACACGAAATTGCTTTCAAAGGTTCCGTTGCCTAAACACAAGAAACCGTAAAGCAGCACGATGCAGAACCAAATAGTCGGAAGTGCGGTGGATTCGCGTAGAATATAGAGCTTATAAAACTCTATTTTTTTCCACCAGTTGGGTTTAACTTCACGCACATATTTATTGCGTTTGCTGGTTGTAGTTGTCATTCTTTGCTCCTTACTTTTGCGGTTTCAGCATGGCGATAACGTAGTCTTTGGCTGACTCGACTTTGCCTTGGTTCACACCCGCTGCCGGATCAACGTGTTTCGGACAGACTTCGGAGCAGTAACCGACAAAGGTACAGCTCCACACGCCATTTTTACCGTTCATGATTTTCAAACGCTCGGCTTTGCCGTGATCGCGGTTATCCAGATTGTAGCGGTGTGCCAGTGTCAACACTGCCGGGCCGACGAATTCCGGATTTAAACCGAATTGCGGGCAGGCGGCATAGCACAAGCCACAGTTGATACACATGGAGAAAGTGCGGTATTTTTCCAACTGCGCCGGCGTTTGCTTAGTCCGTTCGCCCGGAGGTGCTTTGTTGCCGATAATATACGGTTTGATCGATTCTAAACTTTCGATAAAGTGGCTGAGATCTACCACTAAGTCACGTTCAATCGGGAAGTTGGCCAGCGCCTCAACCCGCATAAAACCGCTGTAGTCACGTAAGAACGTCTTACAAGCCAAACTCGGTTTATTATTGACCATCATGCCGCAAGAACCGCAGATCGCCATCCGGCATGACCAACGATAGGAGAGTTCAGGCTCCAGTTCGTCCTTGATGTAGCCCAAGGCATCCAATAACGAAGTTTGATCGTCATAAGGCACTTGATAAGCCTTCAAGTAGGGTTCTTTGTCAACTTCGGGATTATAGCGAAGCACTTCGATAGTCATTGTTTTGTTAGCTAGATTACCCATTGCTTACTCCTTGTTTGCCTTTGCTGCTTCTGCGGCTTCTGCTTCCGCACCATATACACGTTTAGCAGGTTGCGATTTGGTAATCTTCACATCACTGTATTCAATTCGTGGTGCGCCGTCTGCATTGTAATAGGCGAGAGTATGTTTCAAGTAGTTGGTATCGTCACGTTCAACGTAGTCCAAACGTTGGTGTGCACCACGAGATTCTTTCCGTGCAACCGCAGAAGAAGAGATCGATTGTGCCACATCGAGAATCGTACCTAATTCAATGGTGTACAGAATATCGGTATTGAACACGCTGGAACGGTCTGACACCCGCACTTTTTTGAAGCGTTCTTTCAATTCGGCAATTTTATCCACGGTTTTTTGCATTGACTCTTCAGTACGATAGATACCGCAGCCTTCTTCCATCGAATCGCCCATTTCATCACGGATTTTCGACCAACTTTCATTGCCGTCTTGATCCAGCAATGCTTGCAAGCGACCCACCACATCTTTGGCTTGCGCATCGACAGCTGCCGTATTGATATTTTGGCTTTCAACCGCTCTTTGTGCGGCGTATTCACCGGCCACTTTACCGATAACCACCAATTCTGCCAAGGAGTTCGAACCTAAACGGTTTGCACCGTGCAAGCCGGAGGAGGCACATTCGCCCACTGCAAATAAACCTTTGATGCGAGTTTCCGCTTGTTGGTTCACCTCGATGCCGCCCATGGTGTAGTGCACCACCGGACGCACCGGAATCGGCGCTTTTGCCGGATCAACACCTTCGTAGGCTTTTGCCAGTTCACAGATAAACGGTAGACGCTCATGCAGGTATTTTTCACCCAAATGACGCAGATCCAGATGCACCACATCCACGCCTTTCGCGGTTTTCAGGGTGCGACCCAAACGCCATTCTTGCCAGAATGCTTGCGACACTTTGTCACGTGGGCCCAACTCCATATATTTGTTTTCCGGTTTGCCGATTGGTGTTTCCGGTCCCAAACCATAATCTTGCAGGTAACGATAGCCGTCTTTATTGACCAAGATACCGCCTTCACCACGGCAACCTTCGGTCATCAAAATCCCGGTATTCGGCAACCCGGTCGGGTGGTATTGCACAAATTCCATATCACGCAACGGCACACCGTGGCGGTAAGCCATGGATAAACCGTCACCGGTGACGATGCCACCGTTGGTGTTGAAACGGAACGCACGACAGCCACCGCCGGTTGCAATCACCACCGCATTGGCATTGATTTGTACTAAGGTGCCTTCCATCATGTTCATCGCAACGACACCACGGGCGTGGCCGTCATCGGTCAGAATATCCAGCACGAAGTGTTCGTCGTAACGGATAATTTGCGGGAATTGAATCGAAGTTTGGAACAGAGTATGCAACAGGTGGAAACCAGTCTTATCGGCAGCAAACCAGGTGCGTTCGATTTTCATCCCGCCGAATCGGCGTACATTGACTTCACCATCGTCACGGCGACTCCACGGGCAGCCCCAACGCTCCAGCTGAGTCATTTCGATCGGTGAGTGCTCAACAAAATGTTCAACCACATCTTGTTCGCACAGCCAGTCACCGCCGGCTACCGTATCATGGAAATGCTTGTCATAACTATCTTCGGATTTGATGACGGCTGCGGCACCGCCTTCGGCTGCCACAGTATGACTACGCATCGGATACACTTTTGATATTAAGGCAATCTTCAGATTCGGGTTAGCTTCCGCAGCTGCAATCGCAGCCCGTAAACCGCCGCCACCGGCACCGACAATTGCAATATCGACATTGATAGTTTGCACGATATTCCTCCAGGATAGATGTAAGTAAAAGTAATGATTTAGAGTCAAAAAGTAATATAAACAGTAAGTATGATTTTTTGATCAAAGTCATTTTGCCATGTTTTTTCTGACAACTTAATTGTTTTTTCCCAAATAGACTGAAAAAGCAAACGTTTCGTGATCTACCTCAAAAAAGTTAGTAGATTTAATAACTTACTTTTATGGTCAAGTATTCATATTCCTTTATGCAAGATTCGATTGTGACTTTACGGGATAACCGATAAAATGCGCACTTAATGTTTATTGGCAACAGAAGCAAAGTAGAAACAAAGTAGGGTCAAAGTAGCAAAGTAGGGGCGGATTGTATATCCGCCCGAACCGCACTTTGTATTTATTCTTTATTGATTAAATGCTTATACCGCACTTCGCAAACGGGCGGATATACAATCCGCCCCTACTACTGCAATCTAAACCGTGCGTTTAATGCTACTACTGCAATCTAGATCGTGTGTTTAACGCTTTGCCGATGCCTTGATTTACTTTTGGGATCCTATGTATGATTTTACAGCAACAATGGCAACCCAGTGCGGCGATAAAAAATATTATCGCTCGTGCCAAAATTGTCGCCGAATTGCGCAGTTTTTTTATAGATCGCGGTTTATTGGAAGTCGATACCCCGATTTTAAGCGAATATGCGGTCACCGATGTGCATCTTGCCGTATTTGAAACGCAGTTTATTGCACCGTTTCAAGTCACGCCGAAAACCTTATTTTTGGGTACCAGTCCTGAATATCACATGAAACGCCTGCTCGCCGCCGGCAGTGGGCCGATTTTTCAGATTTGCAAAGTATTCCGCAATGAAGAGGCCGGGCGGAATCACAATCCTGAATTCACGATGTTGGAGTGGTATCGACCGCACTTTGATATGTATCGCCTGATTAATGAAGTCGATGATTTGCTGCAACAGATTCTGGACTGCGAACCGGCAGAATCGTTTAGTTACCAGTTTATTTTTCAGGAATATGTTGGTTTGGATCCGCTGTCGGCAGAAAAAACCGAGCTGGCAAAAAAAGCGGCCGAACATGGCTTGGTCGATGCCGCCAAGCAGTCGCGCGATATGCTGCTGCAATTTTTGTTCAGCCAAATTGTCGAACCGAATATCGGGCAGGAGCGTCCGGCAGCGGTCTATTATTTTCCGACCTCGCAAGCGGCACTGGCGCAAATCAGCTCGGAAGATCACCGTGTGGCGGAACGATTTGAGTTTTATTACAAGGGCTTGGAGCTGGCGAACGGGTTTAATGAGCTGACCGATGCCGACGAACAATTGCACCGTTTCGAACGAGACAATAAGCAGCGCATAGCAAGCGGCTTGCCACCGCGTGAAATTGACCCGCGTTTTATTGCCGCTTTGCAGCAAGGTATGCCGCAATGTGCTGGCGTAGCGCTGGGCGTCGATCGGTTGTTGATGATTGCTTTGGGGCAGCAAAATATTGCCGATGTGATCAGTTTTAATATTGAGAATGCATAGTTCTAGTGAGTAGTAACAAAGATTAGGTGACAGGAAATAGGAGAGAAAATGTCAGAGATATTTATTGCGGTAATAATGGGGATTGTCGAGGGGCTGACCGAGTTTTTACCGGTTTCGTCCACCGGGCATTTGATTATCGCAGGCGAGTTTTTAGGCTTCACCGGAGAGAAAGCGGCAACCTTCGAGGTGATGATTCAGCTAGGCTCGATTTTAGCCGTAGTGGTGGTGTTTTGGCGCAAAATGTTCGGCTTGATCGGCATTCATTTTGGTGAAAAACCGGATCAGCACCAACCGCACTTGACGCTACTGCACATTATTTTAGGCATGATTCCAGCGGTAGTGATCGGTTTGCTGTTTCACAGCACCATCAAATCCTGGTTCAGCATTCAGAATGTGATTTATGCCTTGGTCGTCGGTGGGGTTTTGTTGCTGTTGGCGGAAAAGTTTCGTCCGCCGGTCAGCGCCAACACGCTGGATCAAATCAGTTATAAACAAGCATTTGCCATCGGCTTATTCCAATGTTTGGCACTGTCACCGGGCTTTTCCCGTTCCGGCGCAACCATTTCCGGCGGATTGTTGGTGGGCGTCGGTCGCCATGCTGCCGCAGAATATTCCTTTATTTTGGCCGCCCCGATGATGATGGGCGCCACCGCACTGGATCTGTATAAAAGCTGGCATTTCCTGACGCTTGACGACTTACCGATGTTTGCCGTCGGCTTCGTCACTGCGTTTGTGGTCGCGATGATGGCGATCAAATGGTTACTGAATCTGATTAAACGGATTTCATTCGTGCCGTTCGCCATTTACCGCTTTGTGGTCGCAATTGTATTGTATTTTGTGTTTTTGTATTAGTTTTTAAAAAAACGCTGATATTGCAACACCCTGAAATCAATCGTATTGAATTCGGGGTGTTTTGCTTTCAGCTGTTTATATTCGGCCATACTGCCGACCGCACGATTGGCGGCGCCGGAAGGGGCGGTGAGCGAGACGGTGGTGAAAGTGCGGTTTTGCCAGCTAAATTGGTGAATGCGCGGAATAGTGTTGTTGACCAATGTCAGGCTTAAACCCGCTGTTTTTAGGTGTTGACGAAACAGGTATTCCGGGCCGTTTTTGCTGTTGCCGCCGGTGAATAGCAGCGTGTTGATCGTCGGATTTTCGCTTAAATAGTGCAACAGCGGACGCAGCACGATCTGCTGCATGCCAATATCGGAGGCGTCGATTTTGGTTCGTTGGCACTGCTGCACCATATCGCAAATCCCGATATTGTGTTCATATAGAAAATGTTGTCGCTGTTGTACCGCACTTTGACTGTTTTCAAACTGAAAATCAACGCCAAAAATTTTGCCTAAAATCAGCCAGAGTTGCCCGTCGCGGCTGCCGTAGCAAAAATCTACATCATCAGGCTTCAGACAGCCTTGCGAAAAGCGTGGCGGCGGCAACGTGCCGACAATCAGTTTGTCGGCATTGAGGGGAATAAAGGGCGGATAGGGGTGATTGTGCAGGAACAACTCAGCCTCGTTCGGTGCGTTCGCTGCGATGCCCATGTTCGCCGTCAAATAAGTTTTGGATTAATATTTTAGATTTGCGCTGATAGTTGTAGTGTTCACGCTTGTCTTTCGGCAAATCCTCGACATTGGCAATTTTAAAGCCACGCTCTTGGAACCAATGTACCGTGCGAGTGGTCAGCACAAACAGCTGTTTGATTTTGAGTTTTCGTGCCCGTTTTTGCAACTCTTCCAGCAGAATATCGCCACGAGAGGAGTTGCGATAATCCGGATGCACTGCCACACACGCCATTTCCGCCATGCTCTCTTCGGCGTAAACATTCAAGGCGGCACAAGCGATTATCACTCCGTCACGTTCAATAATAGTGTAGTTGCCGATCTCCATTTCTAGCTGTTCCCGTGAACGTTTCACCAAAATACCTTGTTGTTCCAGCGGGTGAATCAGTGCCAGTAGTGCTGCGATATCTTGAATGGTGGCAATGCGAATGGTTTCCGAGCTTTCCATCGACACCTGAGTACCGATCCCGTCGCGTGAGAACAGTTCTTGCAATAGCGTGCCGTCCTCTTCGTAGCTGAGCAAGTGCGAACGCTTGATGCCGGCACGGCTGACATCAATTGCCGCTTGCAGGAAGCGGGCTTGCGAGCTGTGATATTGCCCGCTTTCGATCAGTTGATGCAGATGCACGGCTGCACGTTGTGGGAAGAGGTCGGCAATGATCTCGCCGGCTTCATCACGGATACCGTCATCGGCACAAAAACCGATCAGTTTTTCGGCATTCAGTTTAATCGCAACTTGGGTGGCAATGTCTTCAAATGGCATATTGAAGTTTTCGCCGGTGACGGAAGCGCCGATGGGCCCTAACAACACAATCGCATCGTTGTCGAGCTGTTGCTTGATGGCTTTGATATCAATTCGGCGGATTTTGCCACTCAACATATAGTCCACACCGTCATCAACCCCGATCGGTTGGGCGATGACAAAATTGCCGCTGACCACATTAATACTGTTATTACTGTGGTTGCCGGCATTAAAGCTGCGCACTGAAAGGCGGGCACTGATGTCAAATTGCAATTTACCGACCACTTGCTTCACCAATTCTAACGTGTCGGCATCGGTTACCCGAATATTTTTATGATAGACAGGCGCAATATCATGAGCTTGCAGGGTTTCGTTGATTTGATGACGCACGCCGAAAACCACCACCAGCTTGATGCCAAGACTATGTAATAAGCTGATGTCATTGATAATATTAATAAAGTTTTTTGAAGCAATCGTATCACCGTCCAGCATGATCACAAAAGTTTTATCACGGTGTAAGCTAACATAAGGCGTGGATTCTCGGAACCACTCAACTAATTCGGTATCACGTATCATAATCGTCCTATCTAAAACGTATAAACATCAACAGACCCTGCATATTCTGCATTCTTATGCAAAATATACCAGTGATTTTTGCTAATCGCCCAATAAACTGTGCCAGATTTCTCTGACAAACGCCCTTTCTACACTAAATTGCTCGGCACTGACAATCGATTTTTTACCAATCAGGTTCAAATGGTGAATTTCATTGCGTAAATCGACATAACAGCGTTTTAATTGCTTGGTTTGTTCCGCACTCAGCACCCCGACTTGCGCCATGCTGTCAAAAATCCGCACGTTGTCCGACCAGTGGCTCAGTTCGGGGTGATTCGGCGTGTTGGCAAGTACTAAGTATTGGGCGATAAACTCAATATCGGTGATGCCACCCGGATCGGTTTTAATATTGAACAGGTCGGTTTGGGTTTCGGCAAGATGTTCATACATTTTTAGCCGCATTTGGCTGACCTCTTGCCGCAACTGCGCCACATCACGTGGTGTGGCCAAAATAGCAGATCGGATCTGCTCGAAGCGTTGGCGAAGTGCGGTTTCACCATAGATTGCACGAGTGCGAACCAGTGCCTGTTTTTCCCAAGTCCAAGCGTCTTGCTGTTGATAGGTTTCGAATGCGGTCAGACTGCTGACCAGCAGGCCTGCTGCACCGGATGGACGCAAGCGCATATCCACCTCATACAAAATACCGGCACGGGTATTGATGCTGAAAATGCTGATGATCTTTTGCGCCAGCCGCAGGTAAAACTGGCTGCTGTCGATGCTGCGTTTGCCGCCAACGGTTTGACCGTTTGCCGGTGCATCGTATAAAAACACCAGATCTAAATCCGAATTATAGCCCAGCTCAATGCCGCCCAGTTTTCCGTAAGCAATCACCAAAAAGTTTTTCTGCTCCGGCTGCAAATGATCCGGTGTGCCGAAACGCTCACTGGTTTGTCGCCATGCCAGATTGACCACGGCACTAATGATTGCTTCAGCTAAATAGGTAAGGTGATCGCTGACTTTCATCACCGGCAGCACCTCTAAAATATCAGCGGCAGCGGTGCGCAGCAGGGTGGCCTGCTTAAACTGGCGCAAAGCATCAATCTGCTGCTCTTCATCATCTTGCGGAATGCGCATCAGATACTCTTTTAAGGTATTATGATATTCGCTGAACGGTGGCGGATTGAACAGGGTTTTATGATCCAACAACTCGTCCAGCAGAATCGGAAAATGAGCGATCTGTTCGGCAATCATCGGCGAAGCGGCACTGAGCCGAATCAGCATATCCAGCGCCGCCGGGTGTTCTTGCAGCAGCTCCAGATAGGTGGTGCGAGTGACCACGTTGCTGATGATATTCAAAATTTTAGGCAACACATTGCTGATATCCGCTCGGGCAAACAGTTTATCCAATACGCACGGCATCAGTTTGTTCAGCACTTCACGCCCACGCTGTCCAATTTGGCGGCGCTGAATTTCGTTACGGAAACGGCTTAAAACCGCTAGCAATTCGTTGTGTACCGTTTCTGTAAACGAATATTGCTGTAACAGGCTGCTGAGTTCGTCATCTTGATAGCTGTTCAGAAAATCACGCCAAATTGAATCATGCTCTTGGTTTGGCTGATTTTCGTTGTCGTCGCCAATCAAATGCTGAAACACATTGCGGACATTTTGCTGCTGTTGTTGCAGATAAGCATAAAATGTCTGCCAATCGTCAATCGGATTTTCAACTTCAATCCATTGGCCGTTTTGGCTTAAGCAGCGGAAACGGCGGCAGGCATGCACCAACCGCACTTGGTCGCTCTGGTTTTGCGGCAGCAGTTGCGTCTGTTTATCATCAATCGCTTGCAGCACGTTTTCTACTCGGCGTAAAAACAGATAAGCCTGTTGTAGCGCTTGTGCTTCATCGGCGGGAATCAGATTCAGTTGCACCAAGTGCGGTAGCACGGTCAGCAGGCTGCGGTGTTGCAGCGCCGGCTCACGTCCGCCACGAATCAGTTGGAACACCTGCACGATAAATTCCACTTCGCGAATGCCGCCGGCACCCAGCTTGATATTATCCACCAAGCCACGACGCCGGATCTCACGTTCGATCATGGATTTCATATCACGCAGCGACTGGATTACGCTGAAGTCAATATAACGCCGATACACAAACGGCTTCAGCATTTTTTTCAGTTGCTGATGATACGGATTGGCCTCGTCTTCGCCCATCAAACGGGCTTTGATCATCGCATAACGCTCCCAGTCACGCCCCTGTTCCTGATAGTAATCTTCCATTGCGGCAAAACTCAACGCTAGCGCCCCGGCATCACCAAACGGGCGCAGGCGCATATCGGTACGATAGACAAAGCCGTCGATGGTGTGTTGATCCAAGGCTTTGATAATCCGTTGCGCCAAGCGGATAAAAAACTGTGAATTGTCTACGCTACGCCGTGCTCCGACGGTTTCGCCCTTTTCCGGATAGGTGAAAATCAGATCAATATCGGAGGAGAAATTCAGTTCAAAGCCGCCTAATTTGCCCATACCTAAAATTAACAACGGTTGTGGATGACCACACTTGTTGACCGGCGTGCCCAGTTCCTGACAGATTTTCGGATAGAGCCAATCGCGCGTCGCTACAATCAGACTCTCCGCCAATTGTGAAAGTGCGGTAAAGGTTTGTTCCACCGACATCAGATTCAAACTCTGACAAAAACTCAACGCCGCCATCTCCCGATTACGAAATTGGCGCAGCAAGGTATAAAGCTGTTCTTCTGTTGTTATGTCGGCTAATTCGGCTTGCAAGCGAGCAGGGTAATCGGCACAAGTCTGCAACGACGGCGGCTGTTGCGCCCATTGTGCGACTAAGTGCGGTTGCTTGTGCAGCACCTCGGCAACAAAATCAGACATCGAAAGTGCGGTATCCAGCTGAGATAAAAACTCAGCAGCGGCAAGCGTTGACAATTCGGCAGCGTGCAACAAAGCTTGAAATTTTTCCACAGGATAACAAAGTTCGGGCGACATGGCAGAATCCTTAAAAAAGCAGTGAAAGTGCGGTCAATTTAGCATATCGCAAGCACAAACAGGAAATTTGTTTTGAGGGTTTTGTGTGACATCAGCTGTCTTTTAGTTATTGCATACTATCGCAAAAACATGAGTGAGCAGGGGAGTTATGCAAAGTCAATATCTAAACAGAGAACAGACACGAGGAGAAGCGCCAACATCAGCAACCACACACAAAAAATGGCGCTTGAGCAGGTGTGGCGATCCGTATTATCCGGTGGTGAAAGCCTAGTGTTGCAGCACAAAGTGCGGTTGACCGCACTTTGCTATTAGAAGCTTATGAAAGTTGATGCTTGTTTTCCAGATGGAATGGGGGTGAAAAAAATTGCGCTATAATTCCGCTACGAGTTCGGGGCGTTTATGTAATAGATTTAATAACGTTGCCGCTGCACCGCTCGGATTGCGTTGCCCTTGCTCCCAAGAACGCAAGGTATTGACTGAAATGCCCAATCGTTCTGCGAATTTATTTTGTGAAAGCCCGGATCGCTGACGTGTTACGGCAATCGGCGAAATGGGTACATAGGTAAGTCGCCCAATTTTTCCTTTTTTCGCTTCCAGTAATGCTTCGGTTAAGCTTTCACGGATTATTTCCGCTGCAGGATCGTCAGCAATCACTGCGCTCACCATAGCTTCAATGTTCCAATTTTTTGTTGCCGTCTGAATTTTGGTTTGGATATCGTCCATCACTTATTCCTTTAACTGTTTTAATTCGGCTTGAGAAATATTTTCTTGCTGATTTTTAGCATATAAATCAAGTAATAAAATTACTCCATGGTCTAACAAATTAAAATAGATGATACGTAATCCTCCGCGTTTACCACGTCCTGAGCCTTGCCATCGCACTTTGCGTAAACCAGAAGAATGAGGAATGATATCTCCGACTAAAGGATCTTTCGCAAGGTAGCTAAAAAAAGCAGAACGCTGTTCTTCATTCCAAATTTCATCCGATTTTTTCTTAAAATGTGGCTGTTCAATAATCGTGTACATCATTTATCTCAATGCATAATATTGTTGTATTATACTAATGCATTGTATGATGTCAATTTGAGTTTTGTTAAACGGTTTTGAGTATGATGATCAGCTGGATATAAGACGTTTTAGCTTAAAATACTTGGTGTTAATCGCAAACAGCTACGAGATGCCACGGCGTTGATGAGCCATTTAGTGCCGCTGGTGATTGAAGTGATGATCGATAATCCGGATACACTGTGGGGCGAACCTTATTATCCGGTGGTGAAAGCGTAAATTGAAACACAAAGTGCGGTTGAGGGCACTTTATCAATTGTGCTGGATAAAAATCAGCAATATATCATTGAATACTATATAATTGAGCATTATAATTACCAAAACTGTATGAATTAGGTAATTATAATGCTCAATAAATCTAAATCTCCAATGCTTTTTCCGAAATACCAACAGGCATTAAAACAAGTGGGCGAAAATATCAAATTAGCAGCCAAAAGACGAAAATTAACCCAAACCTTAAT
>NZ_VDHB01000129.1:0-25919 GCF_006227735.1 Testudinibacter sp. 'clade 2' | reverse complement strand
TTATGCCGCACTTCGCAAACGGGCGGATAGTTAATCCGCCCTTACCTTGCCTCATCAAAGATCTTTGTCAATAATCTGAAACCGCACTTTCAACGTAAAGTGCGGTTTTAACCTAAATTTAGCGATAAAGATAGCAGATTTTCAATTTAATTGAAGCCTATTTTATGATGATAATGCAGATAAACTCTGTTTTAAAATGGTCAATACGGTTTCAGCCCCTGCACGATTCGGGTTAATTCGGATGGTTCGCTTTTCTAATCCCGGATCGGATTGACGAAAAGTGCCGGAAACACGATAAAACAAGGGAGGAACTTCATATTTTGATTCGGCTCCCACCGGATAAGGCAATGCACCAAACCGAGGGGCGGTTTGTAATACCTGCTCGGCAATGTCATCAAAAAATTCAACAATCAATACTTTTGATTGCGCATTGGCTAAAAATGCTGATTTGACTTGTGGAACAGCCCCGTTATTAAGCCGTTCAACTAATTCATCATTGACCTGTGCCTGAACCGCTTGCATTACCGGAGCAAGCACTAATCCACGCAATACTTCCATCGCCAAATGCCCCTGAATTTGGCAACCGCCGGAATAGTGCGATTGACGAATTTTGCTGATGGCGGTCGCATCCCCCACGACAATCCCAACCCCTTCCGGCCCAAATAACTTAAAGCTGGAGAAGGCTGACAGGGTTGCTCCGGCTTCGCAGCCAATATTCATCACTTTCATCACTGCATAATTATCATCGACCAAAGTCGGAATATTTTTTTCCTGACAACATGTAAGGATCTGCGCCAAATCGAAACTGTCTTGTGGTTGCTGCCTTGTATGTTGAATCAATATCGCCTGTGGTTGAAAATGCGCCAATGCCCTTTGGAATTGCGCTACTTGATTAAAATCAGCTTGAACAACCTCTAAACCCATCAGTTCAAAGGTGGTTTTCGTCGTGGGGTAAATCGGTGCGGTGTGGATCAAAATCCGTTGATTGGCTTTCAATAATGCTGCCAATCCTTCGCGAATCGCACCGCTGCCAGCGCCTTGCACTAAAACAGCAGCTTCAGCTTGAAAAAAATCAGCGATGGCATTTTCGACCAAAAAGGTGGTTTTCGGTTGGTTAAAACCGCACTTTAAGCCGAGATCGGCGCCAAGCAAAAATTCACCATCGGTAAAATGGCGTGTAATCGCCGCGACTAACTCAAACTGCTTTTGCATGGCTTGTGATAGCGTCAGGCTTTGAAGCGGAAAAGTTTTCATCGATTGTCCTCAATTTATTGCCGTTCTACTGCAAAATACGGTTTGGATTGTGCTGTAAAATAATTTCAATATCCGCTTCCGTCACGCCTCGCTCAAATAATAACGGGATAAACTGTTCAAATAAATAAGCATAACCAATGCCGCCATTTGCCCTCAAATGCGATTTGCGCGTGATATCCAGCGAAAGCAGCAATTGCGATTGATAACCGCACTTGATGGCTTGGCTGAATAAATCCGCTCGAAGCTCGTCAGGTTGATAATTCAGTTTGCCAATCGTATCAAATTCCACATAAGCCCCCCGATCTAACAGACGGAACAGATAATCCCGATCACCGGCTAAATCAGTATGCCCAATGATAACTCGGTCTGAATTCAGCCCCATTTGTACAAACAAATCTAATTGCTCTTCGCCAAAACGGCCTAATGAGGTGTGAGTGGTGACAAACTTTCCGGTCTCTATTGCAGCAATTGCCGCCGCTTGCAATAAACGGTGTTCATCTGGATTAATTCCCTCAAATCCGCTGCCCACTTCACCGATAATGTGCGCTTTGCGCCCGTTATTTTCAATCCCCCGCTCAATTTCATCAATAAAACGTTGTGCTATTTGCTCAATCGTTTGTTGGTAAAACCAATCCGGCAAAAAAGGGGCTTTATAACAACCGGTTGCAGAGACAATCTCAATACCGCTTTGCAGTTGAACCTGCTCTACATAGGGAATATTACGCCCCATGCCGATATTGGTAACATCAACAATGCGTTCAACTCCCAATGTTTTTAGCTGTTTAAACTCCTCAACCATTAACTCAAAACTATTCAACAGGCAGTCATCACTATTTTTGACTTTTGATAAATCCAAATAGATATGTTCATGCATCAGGGTATAGCCCATCCTATCCTCCTAGGATAATCCCACTAGACTCAAGATATTGGCGGCAATACCGACAATAATGGTTGCTATCGGTCCAATGGCCATCTCAACCAATGGGCGTTTTGAAGTGCGGTTGAGCAAATAAATTCCGGCAACAATCATAAAGCCCATGCCCGGTAAAATCGCATTGGAGGCGATCATGCCGCCAACCAACAAAGAAACTTCCAGCATTTTGGTAATGGCGGTACGAATATGATCACCACAGGCTTTTACGCCGGGATATTTATCCAGCCACAATGCCAGTTGCGCCAAAAACCGCACTTCTGCCAACATAATCACTACACCGGCAATGAAGGCTAAAATCGGGTTGTCCAACGCCAACCCAGCCACAAAGACAAATTTCATACCATCCGGCGAATAGACACCGGTTGCAATTGCCGTTGTGCCGACCAACGGAATAAACCCTATCGCCCTTGCCAATGAGACTAAGGTTGCGCTGGTTTGCTGATCTTGTGCCATTAATTGTAGCGAGACCGGACCTTCGGCTAACAAGCTGAAGGACATGGTTGCCGCCACTGCGGTCAAACCACCACTTAATGAGAGGAGCAACCAATTTTTTTGAATACGTTTTACACGCTCAGAGAACAAGCCCAGTAATATTGCATTACTGCCTTTTTCTCCGTCGGCTAAAGGCTTTGCTTTTTCACGCATGGCAAAATAAAACATCGCAATCATTGAAAATAACAGTGCTACCCCATTCGGATCGATTTTCACCGGTTTCAAGGCTTCATCGCTAAACTGAATTTCACCAAAGGATTTGGTTAAGGCATAGCCAATAATGGTGGCAATTAAAACCCAAATCCCTTTTTTATAACCATATTGATAAGACACCACCAATGCCGGGAAAATAGCAAAACAGGCAACAATCGGATCCCCCACTTTACTCAGTGAACTAATAAAATTCACCGGCATCATCGCAAACAATTCCACAACTGATTTTAACCCCACCATTAAACCCAGGGCATAAATTGCGCCTAACACCCCAGAAAGGATAAATCCTTTGCGATTGTCCGGTGTCCATGTGCCGATAACATCCGTTCCTAACAACAAACTATGCACGAGAATAATCGGGGCGGTGAGCGAAAAGGGAATGCCAAATCCAATCACTAATCCGAAACTCAGTGCAAAACTGGTTGCAGCAAGGGCTTTTCTGCTCATTCGCCCTTCCACATATTCCGGCACTAACGGGCGCAATCCGTCATGAAAAACGGCAATACTGCGGTTTGCCATCATGGCGGAAATGGCGCCGATAACCGCCATCAACGTCAAATGCTGCAATGGGATTTCCATTAATTTAGCTAAAAATTCCATAGGTTACTCCTTCAACTCTGGTCTGAAAGACTGAATTGATTCTCAGGACATTACCACAAACCTGAATGTCAATATGGGGCTCTTTCGTTGATTATCATGATCCGTTTTTTGCCACTAACAAACGCACCACCAGCGGTACAATAATTTCAATATCCTGAGCGGTAAAACCAAAGGCGACTTTGCCGGAATTCACCGCTTGCGCAATTTCATTCTCTGATAAAATTTTACCCGGCATCCCCAATGTGGCACAGCGACTTGCACCCAAAATAGCAATCGCCATGGCTAACGCACCGCCGCCACCGGTATTGCAAGCGCCAAAATAGTAATCGGCATTGCCCGACTGAATCGCCATTGCCGCTTCAATATCATTCAACACGGCTATTTCAACAACTTGCCCTTGTTTTATAAATTCATTGGTTAGTGCTGCTGCCAATGCTGTTTTTTCAATTTGTCCGCCTACTACGATTTTCATTTAGTCTCCTTATTTAGCACTATCACGAAGAAAAGAAGTTCCGTTTTCTGTTGTTTGCGCTGCAAAAAAATCACATACCGACGCACCGACATCAGATAATGTTGCTCTTTCACCCAAGTAATATCCTTGCTGTTGCTGCCGATAAACCAATAACGGCACTTTTTCCCGTGTATGTCGGCTATGCCCGATTGTTGGATCGTTGCCATGATCGGCCAATACCACAAGATAATCCTGTGGCTTCATCGCCGCCATTATTTTCTCAAGCCAACGATCAACCACTTGCAAACGATCCGCATAGCGCGCCACATTTTGTGCGTGTCCGGCCAGATCCGTTTCTTGAATATTACTGCAGATAAAACAACTGCCGCTCTGTTGCACATGTTTTAGGGTTAGTGCGAGGATTTCATCCGAATCGACCAATTGTCTATAATTAACCCCGTCACTGTTCTCAACAATATCAGCGACTTTACCGATTAATACCGTCGGAATGCCTTGCTGCTGCAATAAGTAAGGCGCTTGCGTTTTTGCCTCAACGCCATAGCCCAGATGGGCGACTTGGAAGCCATGTTCATATGCACCGGATTTTGGTGCGTTTACGCCAATATATTTTCCTTGCTTGGTCTCGATTGCCGCAAGAATGCGACTGCTCTCTCGCACTAAGCCACCAAAAGCAATGACCCGTCCGACATTGGCAATCTCTCGCACCGCTTTTCCGACATTGAGGATGGCATCAAAACCTACCGCACTAATATTGCCGGTAATATTATAGACTTGCCCCAAATCCGCCTCTAAATTGTCACCAACCGCAATGTGCCGGTTCACCCACAGCAGGGGCAAACCTTCACGAACAATCCGTTCAACCTGATAGCCCTGCTTTATTAAATGGCTCTCTATTGGGTCAATCATTTGCATAAATGGGACGATTAAAGGCTGTTTCGGCTTGCTCCCCATAATTTCCTGATGTCCCATAAAGGTATCGCCACCTTGATGTTGCAATAACGCCGTTCCATAAACCGCATGCGGAGAAAAGGTCATCGGCGGATAACATTTACCCAATACATTCATCAAGCCCAGTTTTTCCAACATGGGTAAATGTAATTGGGGACTTTGTTGTAAGATATGTTCGCACGTATTGGCGCCAATATCTTGCGGACGAACCTCCGCCACATCAGGCATCTCCCCCACGCCAAAGCTGTCAATCACCAGCACAATAAATTTTTTATCCATTTTGCCCCCAATTACCCGCTAATCAGATTGCCTAAACTGTCGTAAACAGCAATCACATAAGGCTCACCATGGCTATGGTGATCGATTAAGACAACATCACTGCGCGTCACAAAAATTTGGCTGCGAAAACACATAATCACAGGTTCGCCAACGGAAAAATGCCCTTGTAACGGCAAGGTATAATCAATATTGTCATCAGCAAAAGGCAAAAGTGCGGTTTCATGTAAATCCTCACCGACCAGTGCGGTTTGGGCATTGCCGCGACGATAATAGCCGCCGCCAAAACAATAGGAATGACCACCAAATTGATGCGAAATTTCACTCAGATACAACATTGCAATCGCTTCCGGCTGATCGCCCGTGACATTCAGCGGCATAGTGCCGGTCAACGCATGCCCAGGCTCTGCATGCGTTGCCCCCATTTCAGCCAATAGCGGAAGCCCATTAATACAAGTAGATGACGGTGCATTGATTTGGCTGACTCTAATGGCTCGCTTTTCTAAAATCTGTTTAGCTTTAATTAAGCTGTGAAAATTATGGGTTGCCGCCAATGTCCGTTGTCTTTCATCCAGTAATAAACAGGGAAAATGCGTTACGCCGACTATTTTAACAGACGTCAGTGGCTTAACTTGCTCGACAAAATCGGCTAAATCGGATAAATAAATGCCACTTTCTTGTCCGGGATAAAAAACATCGCCATCCGCACACACTTTAATCAACAGTGGCTGTGTTTTTCCTAACTGGGCGGCGACTTTTGCTATCTGCTGCACTTTTTCAAATGAATAAACCGTGATCACTTCAGGTTGCTGTTCTAAGACTTGTTTAAGCATCGCTGTCGGTGTTTGCACCAAATGCCCGAGATGAGCAACAAGCAATTGATGCGAGTAATAATGACGAGCCTCTTTATAATCAACGGCGACCATCCCCGCAAATCCCAATTCCAGCAAACGTTGCGATAAATAAGGATTGCGCCCAAATTGCTTTGCCATCAAATAAAGCGAAATATCATATTGTTTAGCACAGTTAAGCAACTTTTTACCATTGCTCAAGACTTGCCCCACATCAATAATATAACTATCTGGCAAGATCGTTCCGCTTTTCCATAATTTGAGCGCACTGGCAATCAAACGGGGATTTTGTTTTTTTAATGCTGATATAAACATCTTCAATCCTTATTTTTTTGAAGATTTAACTTAAAACAATCGGCTTAAAACAATCGGCTCGTATTAGGCTAAGGCTATACCAATTCGCAATCAGATAGCTATTTTCAGATTCAGGAATAACCAAGTCAGGAAATTCAGCTTGAATCAAGGCTAACATATTATGATGATAAGCAAGTAACTGCGGATATACCTCACTGGATTGAATCTCTTGCATGCTCTGGGCATCTAAGCCGACGGTTTCAATATTATTTTGACGGATTCGCATTAATGCCATGGCAAGGTGAGTTAATAACATTTCAACTTGCGACATCTTACAATCTATTCCCGATTGCAATAGCTGCTGGCGAAGCTGTGATATAAGATGTAAAACAGGTTTATCAATCATCTTTGCCTGATACAAAATCTCAAATCGTTGCATAACTCATCCTTAGTATGACGGCTCTATTTTTTCATTGAATACTAATTGTTGATGTTGCAAAATCATTTCGCGATCTGCATACAAATGAAATAATTGCTTAATTTTCTCATTGCCTTTTTTAATTAAAATCACCGCTTCTGTCGCACGCTGAAACAGCGCATTATGTTTAAGTGGCTTAA
The DNA here is from genome assembly GCF_006227735.1 of Testudinibacter sp. 'clade 2'. Lineage (NCBI taxonomy): Bacteria > Pseudomonadati > Pseudomonadota > Gammaproteobacteria > Pasteurellales > Pasteurellaceae > Testudinibacter > Testudinibacter sp. 'clade 2'. Next base: position 18,967 of record NZ_VDHB01000129.1, on the reverse strand, counting down.
AAGTTAAATGATGTTGTTTAAAATCATTTCTATCGCCAATATTCCAAATAACGCCATCAATAGTATGATTTTTTAATAGCGAGAAACTGTTGTTATACATAATAGGAACAATCTCTACTGCTTGTTCAGCAAAATACCATTCCGTGAGTTTCAACTGATCGGGCGAACGAATATCAACCCCAATTTTTTTTAATTTTTCATTAGGTTGATCACGACAAATCAGCCCATGTTCCTGCACATAAGAACCGGCTCCCAACTGCATCACAATCTCTAATTTATCCTGCTCTAGCCAGTGTTCACAAGCTAAATGAGAACTTACCGCCAGATCATAAATGCCATTATAAAGACAGGCTAATCTGGCTTCTGCACCGCGCATATGGGCAAAATAGAGCGGAATATTTTCAAATTGCGACTTAAGTCCACTGGCCAACCCTTCATATAATTTTGTATAGGGTAACGGCATCACACAAACTAGGCTGGAAATATTTAATAATGTTACCAGCTGATGTGGATAGATCTGTTTCAAATAAGAACCTTGGCAGCCTTTTCGTTCTAAATTGATAAACCGGTTACTTTCTAGTGTTTTTAATGCTTTTTGGATCACCCCGACAGAAACACCAAATTGAGCGGATAAGCCACTAATTGTTGCGATGCGTTGCCCTTGCTCAAGACTTAAAAAGTACTGTGCTAGCTGGATCAAGGCTATATAATCTTTTTTGATAAAGTCAGTATCAATCATTTCACAACAATATTCATTTTTTTGAAGATTATAGCGAGCAATAACACAAAAAAAGATGACCCGGTTCACAAAATGAACTAAAAAACAAAAAGGCGTCCCCATCGGAACGCCTTTTTTATTGATTAATGTTGCTTCGCATGACTTTTCTTATTTCTTACCGCGCGAATGCAACCCTTTTTTCTCCAAACCACGATAGATTAACTGCTGTTGGATAATCGTGATCACGTTGGAAACCAACCAGTACAACACCAAGCCTGCCGGGAACCACAGGAAGAAGATGGTGAACACCACCGGCATGAAGGTCATAATTTTTTGTTGGGTCGGGTCAGCAACCGGCGTCGGCGACATTTTTTGCAACAAGAACATCGAGCCACCCATCAGCAATGGTAAAATGTAGTACGGATCTTGTGCCGATAAGTCTTGTATCCAGCCAAAGAATGGTGCGTGGCGCAGTTCGACTGCTTCCATAAAGGTCCAGTATAACGCAATGAAAATCGGCATTTGTAACAGAATCGGTAAACAGCCGCCAAGCGGGTTCACTTTTTCCTCTTTATACATTTTCATCATCTCTTGGCTCATGCGCTGTTTGTCTTCGCCAAAACGCTCACGTAGCTCCTGCATTCTCGGTTGCAGCATCCGCATTTTTGCCATTGAAGTGTATTGCGCTTTGGTCAGCGGATATAAAATCGCTTTCACCACAATGGTAACACCGATAATCGCCAAGCCCCAGTTAGAGACAATGCTTTGAATGAATTGCAGTAATTTAAACAATGGTTTGGCAATAAACCACGCCCAACCATAATCCACAGTTAAGTCCAAGTGCGGTGCCACGGTTTCCATTTGGTTTTGTAGTTTCGGACCGGTCCACAATTTGCTGTTGATGGTTTGGCTGCTGCCGTCGGCAATCACGCTGGTCGGCGCACGGAAACCAATGAACGCAAACTGTTGATTGGTGCTGCTGTATAAATGGTTTTCAGCATTCTGATCCGGAATCCAAGCAGTCACAAAATAGTGTTGCAGCAATGCCACCCAGCCCGGTTTAGTATTAATTGACAAATTGGCTTTTTGCATATCTTCGAAGCTGTATTTTTTATAGTTAGTCTCAGAAGAAGAATACGCTCCGCCGGTATAAGTCGGCATCGCCAAATTGGTAGAGTGATCAACCAAAGTATGTTTGATTTGTGCATACGGCTGCAATTCGATCGCTTGTCCGCTGTGGTTGGTGATTTGATAATCCACCTCTACCGCATAACTACCCCGGCTTAAAGTGAACGTTTTAATCACTTGCACGCCGTCTTTTTCCAGCGTCAACGGGATTTTGATTTGATCTTGTCCGTCTTCCAGTTTAAAACTATCGCCGCTGATTTGATATTGGGCGCGGGCAGCTGGCGTATCAATACCATTTTTGCCGATCAAACCGCTTTGTGCCACATAAACTAAGTTGTTGTCGTTTTGCATCAACGAAAATGGCGTGGTTGAATTCAATGTCGCATCATATTTCAATAAATTTGAATCCACAATATCGCCACCTAAGGTGTCGATTTTCAGGCTCAGCACATCACTTTCAACGCTAATCACTCGTCCTGTGGTTTGATTATCGACATTGGTGACTGCTGCGCTGGATGATGTTGGGGTATCGCTGCCGTTATTGACTACTGTTGTTTCTTGTGTAGCGGCCGGCTTTGGCAACACATAATCAATCTGCCATTGCTGATACACCAAAAAAGAAATAAACAGTAAAGCGATAACTAATAAACTGCGTTTTGAATTCATTGTTTTTCTCTGTATGGTTAGTGTTCGTGGTTATGGTGGTTTTGCCCAGAGCCTTTCGGCGGAACAGGATCATCGCCACCTGCACTCAAAGGGTGACATTTTAATACACGTTTCAGCGTAAGCCAACCACCTTTTAACGCGCCGTGCGTTTGAATGGCTTCTAGTCCATATTGTGAGCAAGTCGGATTGAAACGACAGCGTGGTCCGAGCATCGGACTGATGATTAAACGATAGCCTTTAATTAAAAAAATTAAGGCTTTTGCGCCAAACGACGGTGACGTTGCCATAATTTATCCAAAATCTCGCTCAAAGTGCGGTTATCCAGTTCGCCAATCCCCTTTCTTGCGACAATCACAAAATCCATTGCTGGAAGCTGATGTTGATTCAAACGGAAATATTCTCGGCATAAACGTTTAATTCGGTTACGTTCGTGAGCGCGTTTTAAATATTTTTTCGCCACAGTCAAGCCTAGACGAGGGCTATCCAGTTGATTGGCTCGGGCGAGAATGGTGATTTCAGGGCGACTTGCGCGGACAGGTTGCTGGAAAACAAATTTGAATTGTTCGGGAGCCAGCAAGCGTGACTCCCGAGGAAACTTGTGCGTAATCACACTAAGTGCGGTCAGTTAGGCAGCGTCAATTAAGCTGACAGGCGCTTACGACCTTTGGCACGGCGACGTGCTAAAACTTGACGGCCGTTTTTGGTCGCCATACGGGCGCGGAAACCGTGAGTACGGCTACGCTTTAATACTGATGGTTGAAATGTACGTTTCATAACTAAATCTCTACTTATTATTTAACAAAAATGTCTCAAGGGTACTTCAGGTATCCTTTGCTTCTAAAAAGCGCCTCCACAAGAAAGATTTTATGGCTACCCAAAAATAAGGAACAGAATTTTAATCGCAAATGGCGGACAAGTCAATTTCAGATTCACAAAAAGGGGCAATTTATTTAGGCTTGTTTATCGGGGGGAAATAACTGATAATCACGAACACTATCTCTAGCTGAGGATTGTTTTATGAAAAAGCTTGCCGCAACCCTGTTGACACTCTCCTGCTTGCCTGCTTCCTGTTGGGCTGCCGTCTGGAATCAAGCAACCTTAGATCAAGCCGCTGAACAGACGATAACACAGCTCGACCTGTTTTTGGATGAGAATCCAAAATCTTTATTGTATTCTGAATTCTCTCAGGAACAGCTTCAACAATTGCGCGCGGCGACAGAGACCAACAACTCAGCTCAAAAGCTAAATTTTCAGAATCTGAAAAATAAAAATCAACTGGTTTCAACCCTGTATAACATTGCCGATAAAAATTTTTATGGCGATCGTTTAGTGCCGTACCTGTACCTATATAACCAATATTTTCCGTCTGCCGAGAATCAATATAAGCTGTACAGCATGATCACCGACTATGATCAACGTAACATCGAGTTTACTTTTCCCGCTTTTCAACGTTATGTTTCACAGCATGCCAATGTCGCCGATGTGCAACAATACTGGCAGCATTTCGTCGATTCATACGGCTTTAAGCTGAACAAGGCTAATGTGCAAAACAACTTAGACATCCCGCTGGTTTGCTTGAACTTTTCCCAAATCGTGAACCCCGAACCGCTACAAAACTGGAAACAATTTCTTCATGTCCGTCCGAACAACAACATTCAATGGCAGTATCAAGGCGAAGATATCTGTTTTCAAGGCGAATGGCAAACCGAGTACGCCCTGCAAATTGATCCCAAATTACAAAGTGAATATCGCTTGGGGCTAACCAATCCAACCGAGCAAGATCGGCTGATACATCTGAACGTTACTACCAGCAACCGTACCCCGATGCTGCGGTTTGCCAATAAAGGCAAAGTGTTGAATGCCTATACCGAGCGTAATCTCAACTTGGAGTCTGCTAATGTGGATAAAATCCATTTGCAGCTGTGGCAAATTCCCGCCAATAATCTGACCCAGTATCCGGTGCGCGACTTAATCGCCGCCAACACCGCTTGGTGGCAGATCGACTCAACCTTGAACGATAACGCCCGCTTGTTGTTCGAAGGGTATTTTGAACCTGAAAACAAGCAACAAAATCAGACCAATACCAGCAATATCTTTTTTGATGATTTAGTCAAAGAGATGAAGCCCGGCATGTATGTGTTAAAAGCCAGTGCAGACAATAACAGTGATGAAAATGCCGATTTGATTACCTTTACCTTAAGCAACAACGGCTTTACCGCCTATAAAACCTCACAAGGATTATGGGTCGAAGTGCGCGATCTGGAAAGCAAAAAACCCGTTGCGGGACAAGCTGTCAGCTTATATGCCAAAGATAACGATATTCTGGCAACGGTCAAAACCGACCGCAACGGAATCGCCTTTTTCGAACAAGCACATATTAGCGGTGAACGCGGCGCAACCCCAAGCCATATTATCAGCCTTGAGCAAAACCGCATGGGCTATTTGGATTTGATGAGCGACAGCATTGATCTGTCCGACAAAGGGCTGTCCGGCGAGTTGGAAAGTCCGCTCATGCAAAGTTGGGTTTGGTTTGATCGTGGTGTTTACCGTCCGAATGATACCGCCAATGCGATGTTGTTATTCAAAACCCCTGACGGAAAGCCATTCTCCGGCACTTCAATTTGGGCAACCCTGATTCGCCCTGACGGTAAAATCTTCTCCGTGAATGAACTGAAACCACACAACAATGGCGCTTACTATTTCAGCCACTATTTTCCGTCAATTGCCCGGTTAGGCAACTGGAAGCTGCAATTGTCTCTGGCAAATGACGGCAAAGGCTATCTCACCGAACACAACATTAATCTGGCTGCGATTTTGCCACAGCAAATCAGTGTGAAAACCAGCAGCCAAACCCCGGTATTACGCAGTGGCGAAACCGCACTTTTCGACATTAAAGCCGATTGGCTGTACGGATCGCCGGCAAGTGAGCTATCAAGCCATGTCAACTGGCTGATTCAAAGCAGTGATGAGAGCAATCCGCAATGGCAAGCCTGGAAAAATTGGCAAATCGGCCTATTTGATGAACAAAGCAAAGCCAGCTCGCAGCAAAATACGTTGCCTGCAACCGATAAACAAGGCATCAGCCAATTTGCGTTACCACTGACCAAGCTGCCGCACAGCAGCAAACCATTGCAACTGAAATTGCAAAGTGCGGTCACCGAACCGAGCGGACAAGAGGTGATCGACACCCTGACAATGAATATTCAACGTAACGAGCCTTATCTGGCATTGACCGTGCAAGACAAAACCGCACAAGCGGCACTGATTGACGAACAAGGACAAGTGTTAAGCGGCAAACTGGATTGGAAACTGTACCAAGTCAACTACAGCTGGTATTGGTATCGTAACGATTCCGGTTGGGATTACAAAGTCAATGAAAGCCGCTACTTAACCGCCCAAGGCAGTATCAACGCCGAAGCCAAGCAACCGAGTTCGATTTCGTTGCCAATCAACGACGGCAGTTGGGTGCTGGAAGTACAAGGCGCCAGCCCACTGACTGCGGCTTCGGTGCCGATTGAATACGGCAATTGGTCACAGCCGAATATCAATAATGCACCGGACACCATTTCTATCAGCAGCGACAAAGAGCGCTACCAAGACGGTGAACGGGTAAAAGTGCGGTTGCGAGCGCCGTTTGACGGCCCGGCCAGTGTTAAATTGGCGACACGGGAAATTGTCGATAACTACCAAGTGAATTTTAACAATGGCGAAGCCGAACTGGATTTCAAATGGCAGGACGAATGGGCGCAAGGTTTATGGTTGTTGGCCAACGGTTGGAACCAAGCACCAAACGACAAACAAAACCTACGAGCCGTCGGTTTACACTGGTTAGGCAGCGATCTGCAACAGGTCAATTTAAACTTACAAATTGACAGTCCGGCAGAGACTTTACCTAATCAAAAAATAAGCCTGCCACTACAGTTGGACAAACCGAGTAAAAACACTTGGCTGCAAGTGGCGGTGGTCGATGAAGGGCTGTATCAACTTGCCAAAGCCAGTTTCAACAATCCGCAGGAAGCGTTTTGGGGCAAAAAACAGATTAATCTGGAGATGTTCGATGTTTGGGGCAGTCTGATCAAACAGCTCAAAGCGCGACAAGCGGCAATCCGCAGTGGCGCCGGCAGCGATGATTCGCTTGAACTCAGTACTGTCGCCCTGCCGGATTTGGATATTGATCTGTTGAGCTATTGGTCAAATCCGATTTTGCTTGACGATCAAGGTAAGGCACAAGTCGAGCTGGAGCTACCACAATTTAACGGCAAAGTGCGGATTATGGCGGTGGCATGGAATCCGCAACAAATCGGTACTGCTGAAAAAACAATGCTTGTCAAAGAGCCGTTGGTGACGCAGCTGAATACACCGCTGTTTTTATCTGCCGGAGATCAAACCGAGATGAAAGTGCGGTTGCATAATACGACAGACAAAATCATGCAACTGAATGTCGAGATGAGCGCCAATGCGCTGGTCAAATTCGAGGACAACAAGCAAACTCAAGTCATTAAGTTACAGCCACAACAAGCGATCACCCTTGACCGCACTTTTAAGGTTGAACAGCCTGGTAAAGCCGAATTCAAGTTACAAATCAGTGGTGATATTGAAAAGCAGTGGCAACGTTTTGCCGACATTCGCAAGCCGGCGCTGCCGTTCAACCAAATCAGCTTAAACCAATTAGCCGCTGGCAGCACATGGCAATCTCCGGCCTTGGCGCAAGGTAGCACGGTCACGAATAACCTCGTGTTATCTAACCGTGCCCCGTTCGATCCACAAGACGTCATCAGCTATCTGAACACCTATCCCTACGGCTGCGTCGAGCAAACCGCCAGCGCCTCATGGAACAATCTGTTGTTAAACCAACTGATTCCGGGCTATCAACTGCCAAGTGCGAATTATCCGGATCAAGCACAACGGCAAAACAACCTAAATAATGCGATTTTGCGTCTGGCAAATCAGCAGGCATACGATGGTGGCTTCTCCTTGTGGGGTGGCGATCAGTCTGATGTCTGGCTGTCGGCTTTTGTCGGCGAGTTCTTGCTCGACAACAAACTGCAAAATCCCCTGTTCCAGCAACATAGTACGTTGAACCGCACTTTGGCTTATTTATACCAAGCCGTCAATAATGCGGATTATGCCCGCTTACAGCCAACCATCGCTGACACCAGTGGCTATGCCTATGCCTTATATGTGCTGGCTAAAGCCGGTGAACCCGCTCAAGGCGCACTGTTAAAAGCCTTACCGGTGGTCGCAAAACAGAGTGAAATCTACCCTGCCCGTTTGTTTATTTTAAACGCACTGCTACTGCAAGGCGAAGTCGGCAAGGTGGCTGAACAGATGGCGTTGATCGCCAAAGCACCGCAGGCGATCAGCTTTGGTTATGCCAATTACGGCGCTCAACTACGCGATTATGCCAGTGAAATGGTATTGTTGTACGAATTAAAAAATCAAGTCGAGAAGCTAAAAATCACCGAAGCAAAACTGGTCGAAAATATTGATAGCGCAATCAATGTGGTTTGGGGCGCACTGTTGAATGAGTTGAAATCGACCGACTATTTCAGCACGCAATCCGCACACTGGCTGGCAAGATTAGCCACCTTATTACCGCAAAGCAGTGCCGAACTGGAATTGGAAGTGAACGGCAACAAACTGCAAGTAAACGGTTTGGAAACTCTCAGCTTAAATAATGAAGCGGTGCAAGTGCGAAATCTGGGCACAAACCCGGCATTTATCAGCCTGAATCAATGGATCACCCCGACAGTCGCCGAGCAAATTGAAAACGGTTATCAGATTGAAATAACTTTCCGTGATCTACAAGGTAGAGCGTTGGATCCGGCGGCTTTGAGCTTAAACGAACTGGTGGTCATCGAGTTTGAATTGAGCAAAACAGAAACCGCACCACAAACCAATGCAGATATGATGTTGGTTTATTCATTGCCGGCTGGTTTCAGCATTCAGGAAAATATGTCGCTGCCGATATTTGAACAGGATGACTCCAGCTTGCAGGCCGAGTTCAGCGAAAATCGAGATGATCGCCATTTGGTTGCTTTCAATTTCGCTCAGAATCAAACTTCAGCCACACACCGTATCGTAGTGCGTGCAGCCAAGAGCGGTAGCTGGACAGCACCGGCAACCACATTGGAGAATATGTATCAGCCGCAATACCGTGCGGTGTTACCATCGGCTGAAATTCGCATAAAAGAGTAGATAAACATCGACAGCCCCTAAACCGCCACGCCTTAAAACCTCGCAAGGCGTGGCGATTCAATCGCATATTCAGCTAAACAAACTCAACCCAGAAGACACCAACCCCATGCTAAGCAGCAACAAAAACGCCATGTTTCGCTATCGACGCACACTGATGATCACCGCACTTTTGCTGTTTTTGCTGATTTTTGCCACGCCACGGCTGCTCGATCGCTGCTTTCCACTGGATTTGCAGCGTTATCAGCAACATTCACTGCTCATTACCGATCGTAATGGGGAATGGCTGCGTTGGTATCTCTCACCGGATCAAACATGGCGCTTGCCGCTGCAACAAAACCAGCTACCAAACGACTATTTGATGCTGTTGATCAACTACGAAGACCGCCGTTTTTATCAACACAGCGGTATTGATTATCGTGCCGTTATGCGGGCTGTCGGGCAGAATTTGACCCGAGGGCGCATCGTATCCGGCGCTTCGACCTTGAGTATGCAAACTGCACGGCTGCTGATGCCGCATTCCCGTGGTTGGTCAGGCAAGTTCACAGAACTGTTTCGGGCTTGGCAACTGGAACACCATTTCAGCAAAGCACAAATTTTACAAATGTATATGCAGCTGGCGCCGATGGGCGGCAATCTGGAAGGGGTCAGCAGCGCCGCTTACTACTATTTCAACAAACCGGCTGACAAGCTGTCGCTAGCGGAAGCTGCATGGTTGGTTTCATTGCCGCAATCACCGTATTACTACCATCCACTGCGCTATCCACAACGGGCAAAACAGGCACGGGATCGCGTGTTGCAACGGGCGCTAGAGGCTAAGTTGATCAGCCCGGCACAATACCAAAGTGCGGTTTCGCAGGCAGTAGAGATTCAAGCAACTGCCTTTCCGCTGATTGCACCGCACTTTAGCGATCAAAAACGTCATCAGCACCGCAAGCAAGCTGATGAACAAGCGGTGATCAAAACTTCGCTGCATAAACCGCTGCAAGTTGAACTGGAAAAATTACTGCAACGCAGCCTATATAATCGCCATCCAAACAGCAATCTGGCAGCGGCGATTATGGATAACCACAGCGGAGAATATCTTGCTTACGTCGGCTCCGCAGATTTCTTTTCACAAGCCCGCTCCGGACAAGTGGATATGCTGCAGGCGGTGCGTTCGCCCGGCTCTGCGCTGAAACCGTTTATTACGCTGTTTGCCTTCGACTGGCTGAATTATCAGCCTGCCACGCTGATTCAAGATACCCCGATTACTGCCGATAGTTATCAGCCGACAAATTATGACGGACACTATCAGGGCGAAATCAGTCTGGCGACCGCCTTGGTACGGTCACGCAATGTGCCGGCGGTTCGGCTGCTGCGCATGATTAATCCGTTTCGATTTAACCATCACTTGCAGCAGCAAGGTTTGACACTCTATTATCCGCCAAATGCGCAACCGAATTTGGCCGTTGCCTTGGGCGGCGTTGGGATTAAAGGCAGCCAATTGCTACAGCTGTACCGCACTTTGGCGAATTGTGCGTATCAAAATAGTGTGGAGGAGAAAACCGCATCGAACCGTTCACCACGTTTGGCGACGGCGCAAAGCTGTTGGCAAGTCAGCGAAATTTTACAACAGAGCCAAGATCAAAACGGGCGGATATTTTGGGGCAAAGAGCCGGTCGCATTTAAAACCGGTACGGCTTACGGCTGGCGCGATCAGTGGTTGTTCGCCTACACCAAACAATACAGTTTGGTATTGTGGAGCGGTCGTGCGGACGGAAAATTTGCCGAGCAGCGTGCCAGCGCCGAAGACCTAATCCCGCTGTTGCGTAATGTTTTAAATCTGCTGCCTAACCCTCCACGCAGTTACACACCGCCGAGCTATCCGCTGACAATTCGCAGCGGTAGCTTGCCAACTCATTTGCAACGTGTCAACGAACAATCGATTGCCAATCCGCAACGCGCAAGCGGACGCAGCACCCAAAGTGCGGTCAGCGCCGCCCATTTGCCGTTGTCAATCAATACACCGCTACATAATAGTCAGTTGGAATTCCCGCAGGCGCGAGATTTAAGTTTACAAATCAGCGGCGGCAAACCACCGTATTTATGGTTTTTAAACGATAATCTGATTGAACAGGGTTTTCAAACCCGCTATTTACTACCGATTAACGGCAATGGCAGTTACCGTTTGGTAGTGGTAGACAGCAATGGCGACAGCGTGCAGAGCGATTTTCGGATCCGTTTTGTTGCGGCTCCGCAATCTACTCCTAATCGCGCCAAAATAATCCCAGCGACTGCCACTGAGCCTGCGACTTCAGCCAGTGCTGATTAGCTAGCGCAAAAATCAAGTTATTTTTTTTCGTTTTTTAGACATCGATTCGGGATCTTAAGCGCACTTTATTGTATCATTACACCTTACTTCGGTTTTTAACCACCTACCGTTAAAATAAATTAAAACAATAAATAACATGGAGTATCAACGTGTCTTCTCTTTGGCAAGATTGTCTTTCGCACTTACAAGATAAAGTGTCCACCATGGACTTCAGCACTTGGTTAAGACCATTGCAGGCGGAAATCACCGATGACGGCTTGATCCTCTATGCCCCAAACCGCTACGTCAAAAAATGGGTTGAAGATAAATATCTGCCACAAATTAGAGAAACGGCTTCTTTCTTATCTAAGAATGAACGCTTTGGGGTCAAAATTATCGACGGCATCAAACCGGAAAATAAGCCTCAAGCTAAACCGCAAACCAGCATACTAAACGGTAACAAAAAGGCGGAAAATAAACCGTTTCGCAGCAATTTGAATCCGAAGCACACCTTTGACAACTTCGTGGAAGGGAAATCTAACCAGATGGCACGTGCTGTAGCACAAAAAGTGGCGGATAATCCCGGCGGCCCGACATCCAATCCGCTCTATCTATACGGCGGTACCGGTTTGGGTAAAACCCACTTGCTGCATGCCATCGGTAACGGCATTGTGGCGTTAAATCCTGATGCCAAAGTGGTTTATATGCACTCCGAGCGCTTTGTGCAAGATATGGTGAAAGCGCTACGCAACGACAATATTGAAAATTTTAAAAAATTCTACCGCTCTTTGGATGCGCTGCTGATCGATGACATCCAATTTTTCGCCGGTAAAGAGGGCTCACAGGAGGAGTTTTTCCATACGTTTAACGCCCTGTTTGAAAGCAATCATCAGATAATCTTGACCTCGGATCGCTACCCGAAAGAGATCGACAAAATTGAAGACCGGTTGAAATCCCGCTTCGGTTGGGGCTTGAGTATTGCTATTGAGCCGCCGGATCTAGAAACTCGTGTCGCCATTTTAATGAAAAAAGCCGAAGAAAATAGTCTGGCGTTGCCGGAAGAAGTGGCATTTTTTATCGGACAAAAACTGCGTACCAACGTACGCGAACTGGAAGGCGCTCTAAATCGGGTCAGTGCCTATGCCAATTTCACCGGCAAACACATCACCATCGATTTTGTGCGTGAAGCCCTGAAAGATATGCTGGCATTGCAAGACAAGCTGGTCACCATTGAAAATATTCAGAAAACCGTTGCTGAATACTACAAAATTAAGGTGTCGGATCTGAAATCCAAAAGCCGTTCGCGCTCAGTGACTCGACCACGCCAACTGGCTATGGCGCTGGCAAAAGAGCTGACCAACCGTAGTTTGCCGGAAATCGGCAAAGCGTTCGGCGACCGCGATCACACCACCGTGCTGCACGCCTGCCGCACCATTGCGGATTTACGCGAAAAAGACAATAATATTCAAGAAGATTTTTCCAATTTAATTAGAACCTTATCGGCATAACTTATCTACATAAAAAGAAAATAAGAGGTTGAATATGCAATTCTCTATCACAAGGGAAAACCTGATTAAACCCCTGCAACAAGTGTGTGGCGTATTAAACTCGCGTCCACCAACGGCAGTGTTGCACAATTTATTGTTGCAAGTCGATCAAAATCGCTTGATTTTGACCGGCACTGATTTGGAAGTGGAGCTCTCCACCCAATCGCAGCTTAAAAGTGCGGATCAAGATGGTTTTTATACCATTCCCGGTAAAAAGTTTTTAGATATCTGCCGCAGTTTTAATGATGACGCCGAAATCAACGTACTGTTCGAAGAAGATCGTGCGATTATCAGCAGCGGGCGCAGCCGTTTCACACTCTCTACCCTGCCAGCCAATGAGTACCCGACTTTAACCGATTGGCACGTCGAAGTGGATTTCACCGTGGAGCAGGAAACCTTGAGCCGTTTGATTGACGCCACCCAGTTTTCGATGGCAAATCAAGATGCCCGCTATTTTTTAAACGGTATGAAATTCGAAACTGAAGGCAATTTGTTACGAACCATCGCTACCGACGGTCATCGCTTAGCCGTTTGCACCATTGCCCTAGAGCAGTCGCTGCCGAATCATTCGGTGATTATGCCACGCAAAGGGGTGTTGGAACTCAACCGCTTATTAAACGAACCTAGCCAGCCAGTGCGAATTCAAATCGGCACCAGCAATATCCGGGTACAATTTGAACACACCGTATTCACCTCGAAACTGATCGATGGACGTTTCCCGGATTATCGTCGCGTGCTGCCGCGCAATGCCGATCATATCATTGAAGCCGATTGGGCAACGTTAAAACAAGCCTTCTCACGCGCCGCAATTCTCTCCAACGAGCGGATTCACGGTGTGCGCTTGGCACTGAGCCTGAACCAAATGGGCATCACCTCCAGCAATGCAGAAAAAGACGTTGCCGAGGAAGTGATCGATATTCAATATGATAACGACGAAATGGAGATCAGCTTTAATGTCAGTTACCTTTTGGATGTGCTTAACGCTTTAAAATGTGAAAAAGTGCGGTTTCGTTTCAGTGATTCCAACTCCAGCTGCCTAATTGAAGACTGCAACGAAGCCAGCGCAGAGTACGTCATTATGCCGATGCGGTTATAACGGTTATTGCTGTGGCACTTTCCAGACTGATTATTAATGGGTTTCGCAATTTGCAAGCCGTGGATTTTGAACCGAATCCCGGCTTCAATTTTATTGTCGGCAACAACGGCAGCGGCAAAACCAGCCTACTGGAAGCCGTTTATTACCTTGGACACGGGCGCTCGTTTAAAAGTGCGGTCAGTCAACGGATTATCCACTACGAACAACCGCACTTCACCCTGCACGCCCGCATGAACGAGCAGCAACACGACTGGGCGTTAGGTTTGCAGAAAACCCGTCAGGGCGACACCACCGTAAAAATCAACGGCGAAGACGGCAATAAAATCGCCGATTTGGCGCAGTTGTTGCCAATGCAGATTATCTCTCCCGAAGGCTTGAGTTTGCTCAACGGCGGCCCGGCGTTTCGGCGTGCATTTTTGGATTGGGGCTTGTTTCACCATCAAACCGAATTTTACGCCTGTTGGGCAAGGCTGCGCCGTCTGTTGAAACAGCGCAACGCTGCGTTGCAACAAAGTTCGCAATATGCGCCTCTGAAAATTTGGGACGACGAATTATCACCCTTGGCACAGCAAGTCAGCGATTGGCGTCGGCAGTATGCAGAGGCGTTGCGCCCCAATATTGAAAAGAGTTGTCGCCTGTTCTTGCCAGAGTTAGAGATTCAAGTCAGCTTCCATCAAGGTTGGGATAAAAATCTCGATTATGCCGAACTGCTGGCGCAGAATTTTGAGCGGGATAAAAATATCGGTTACACCGTCTCCGGGCCGCAAAAAGCCGATTTTCGTTTTAAAGCCAACGGCTTGCCGGTCGATGATGTATTGTCACGCGGACAGTTAAAACTGATGATGTGCGCCCTGCGTTTGGCACAAGGCGAACACTTAACCGAAACCAAACAGCGCCACTGCCTGTTCTTACTTGACGACTTCGCCTCCGAGTTGGATCAACATAAACAACGCCTGCTGGCAGAAAGGCTACAACACAGTGCCTCGCAAGTCTTCATCACCGCCATCTCTCAAGATCAACTGAAACAGATGCCGGTGGAAAAGGGATCATTGTTTGAGTTACAGCAAGGGGAACTAGCTCGTTTGCCTTGACCGCACTTTGGGCTTTGATATTTTCTCGTTCATCTTAAATTTAACTATCGGGTTTCGCCGATGCCGACCTTCTTTCTTTGCTCGTGCAAAGAAAGAAGGCAAAGAAACACGCCCCAGTTGTAGTGCTGATCTTCGCCTTTGCTAATTTCTACGTTCAATTTGTAAACTTGCCTGCTACGCAGGCTTCGAACACGACAAATTGACCTTGAAATCTTCACGCAAACGCTCAGGCACTACAGATGGGGAATTAAAAAGCAACCGCACCGCACTTTCATTTTTCTTTCTATTTTTAAAATCTCGTATTCTGCGTCGTATTTTTCGAGTTCCCTTGTGAACTGCCTGAGTATGTGTGAAATTTGTAGGGAAATTTTTTTGTTTGAGCGAAGCGAGTTTGCCCGCATAGCGGGTGCATTAAAAATTTTCCGTTAAACAAATTCACACTAAGCGAAGAAAAGCAGTTCATTAGGATGAGCTTGCGAGTAAAAGTATAGTCGCCATCGGCGAAACCCGATAGCTAAATTTCAACTGACCAATAAAAACAAAATCAAAGTACGGTCAGCATTCAGGCGAAAGAGAGATAACGAATGAATAAAAGAAAAAACACAAAATACAGCCAAAATCTGTTATAATTGTTCAAATTTTTTGAATAAAAACTGAGAGAAAATATGTCTTCAGATATGCCTAACAACACAGTAGCAAATGCTTATGATTCTTCCAGTATCAAAGTCTTAAAAGGATTGGATGCGGTCAGAAAACGTCCGGGAATGTATATTGGTGACACCGACGACGGCAGCGGTTTACATCATATGGTATTTGAGGTGGTTGACAACTCAATTGACGAAGCGCTTGCCGGTTACTGCCAAGACATCATCATCACCATACACACCGACAACTCCGTTTCAGTACAAGACGACGGACGTGGTATTCCTGTCGGCATTCACCCAGAAGAAGGCGTTTCTGCCGCTGAAGTGATCATGACCGTGTTGCATGCCGGCGGAAAATTTGACGATAACTCCTACAAAGTATCCGGTGGCTTGCACGGCGTCGGTGTATCGGTGGTGAATGCGCTGTCTGACAAACTATTATTGACCATTCGCCGTGAAGGCAAAGTGCACGAACAAACCTACCATTTAGGTGTACCACAAGCGCCGTTAAGCGTGATTGGTGAAACGGAGCAAACCGGTACGGCAGTACGCTTCTGGCCAAGCCCGACGATTTTCACCAATATCGAATTCCAGTATGAAATTCTGGCGAAACGGTTGCGTGAACTGTCGTTTTTAAATTCCGGTGTCTCGATTAAATTGATCGATAAACGCAGCGATAAGCAAGATCACTTCAAATATGAAGGCGGTATCCGCGCTTTCGTTGAGCATTTGAACAAAAACAAAACCCCGATTCACCAGCAACCGTTCTATTTTTCCACCGAGAAAGACAATATCGGCGTTGAAGTGGCACTGCAATGGAACGACGGTTTTCAGGAAAATCTGTACTGCTTCACCAATAATATTCCGCAACGTGACGGCGGCACCCATTTAGCGGGCTTCCGTGGTGCGCTGACCCGTACCCTCAATAACTACATGGAAAATGAGGGGTACAATAAAAAATCCAAAATCAACACTTCCGGCGACGATGCGCGTGAAGGATTGGTAGCGATTATCTCGGTTAAAGTGCCGGATCCGAAGTTTTCCTCGCAAACCAAAGATAAACTGGTCTCTTCCGAAGTAAAAAGTGCGGTTGAGTCAGCAATGGGCGAGCGTTTGCAGGAATATCTATTAGAAAATCCAAACGATGCCAAAATCATTGTCGGCAAAATTATTGATGCCGCACGTGCACGCGAAGCCGCCCGCAAAGCCCGGGAAATGACCCGCCGTAAAGGCGCATTGGATCTAGGCGGCTTACCGGGTAAGCTAGCCGACTGCCAAGAACGTGACCCGGCACTGTCCGAACTGTATATCGTGGAAGGGGACTCAGCCGGCGGTTCGGCAAAACAGGGACGCAACCGTAAAAACCAAGCGATTTTGCCGTTAAAAGGAAAAATCCTGAACGTCGAAAAAGCCCGTTTTGACAAAATGCTCTCTTCGCAAGAGGTTGCCACGCTGATTACTGCACTGGGTTGTGGTATCGGACGTGACGAATATAATCCGGAAAAACTGCGTTATCATAAGATTATTATTATGACCGACGCCGACGTGGACGGTGCGCATATCCGTACTCTGTTGCTGACCTTCTTCTATCGCCAAATGCCGGAATTGATTGAAAAAGGCTACGTGTATATTGCTCAGCCGCCGCTGTATAAAGTGAAAAAAGGCAAACAAGAACAATATATTAAAGACGATGAAGCCATGACCCAATATGAACTTGCGATTGCGTTGGACGGCGCCGGACTGCATGTTTCCGGCACTGCACCGGCAATGAGTGGTTTGCCGTTGGAAAAATTGATCGGCGAATATAACAACGTCAATAAGATGATTGCCCGTTTAGTGCGCCATTACCCGACCGCACTTTTACAAGAGTTGATCTACGCCCCAACATTAAGTGTTGAGTTGATGAAAAACAAAACCGAGTTGGAGAACTGGTCGCAGCAGTTGCTGGCAAATCTGAAAAACAAAGATATCGGCGGCAACCACTACGCTATCCGCACAGTTTATAACCAAGAGCGGCATCTGGACGAAGTGGTGCTAACCGTACGTACCCATGGTATCGACAGCAACTATCACCTTGACTTCCACTTTGCCGAAGGCTCGGAATATCAACGCATCGTCAAATTGGGCGAACAGTTACGCAACCTGATCGAAGCCGGTGCCTATGTGGTGCGTGGCGAGCGCCAGCAGGAAATCAGCTCGTTTGAACAAGCGGTTGACTGGTTAGTCAAAGAATCACGACGCGGCTTAGGGATTCAACGCTATAAAGGGCTTGGAGAAATGAACCCTGAACAGCTTTGGGAAACCACCATGGATCCAAACGCCCGTCATATGCTGCAAGTCACCATTAAAGATGCCGTCGCTGCAGATCAACTGTTCACCACCTTAATGGGTGATGAAGTCGAACCCCGCCGTGACTTTATCGAAAGTAATGCGTTACAGGCGAATTTGGATATTTAGATTATGATAAGTGCTATTTTCTTAAATTAAAATAGCACTTACATTAAGGTTTAATATGCTAAATAATCAATTAAAACATACTATAAACTTGTTGATTTTTTCATTTTTCACAACCATTCTACTGATTAGAAAATCTTATTATATTCCACCATTAATCTTGTTATTAATAGCTATATTCTTTATAGCCAAATTCCATAAACAGATTGATATACCCAATAAAATAAAAATATACAGCATGGTATGTATTAGTTATAGCTTACTTGCACTATTTATTGCCATCATTCATAATGATCCTATCCCAAGCTCATTTAAGGCTGAAACTTTTGCTGCTTTAACCGTTCCTATTATTATTTTATTTTCATACACTAATTTAAATTTAAAAATAATTGCATTATCCTTATCTAGCGCAACTATTCTTGCTGGATGTAAAGCCATTTATGATAAATTTGTCCTAGGACTTGAACGAGCCCTATCAGAAAGTGCGGTGCACGTTGTGATTACAGGTGGGATTGTCATGACGATGGCAATGCTTTGTTGTGCTATTTCAATTTATTATTTAAGCCAAAAACACTATAAAAATGCTATAGTTACTGGATTTGCTGCAATAATGGGGGTTCTGGCAAGTATTTTAACTGGCTCGAGAGGATCATGGTTAGTCTTTCCATTTATTATTATTCTATTATTTATTGTTTATTGGAAATCATTAAAAAAAGCTATTCCAATTATCGGAATATGTTTAATTTCGGGTATAACCATACTAGCATTATCACCTGATACAGGTATTTCAAAACGATATCATCAAGCTATATATGATATAACGCACTACGCTGAACAAACTGAAAAAACAACCTCCATAGGAATGCGCTTTGAATTATGGAAGAGTGCTTGGTATGGTTTTCTGGAAAAACCTATCTTAGGTTGGGGAAAGGCCGGAATGTTTGAAGCCAAAAAACAACAGGTAGAACAAAATATTATTATCCCATATACCCTATCTCCACATTTAACACATGCACATAACCAATTTCTAGAACAAATGTTTTTTAGAGGTTTACTGGGTTTACTCGTCTTGCTAGCAATTCTATTTATTCCTTTGATACACTTTATAAATTCATTTAGACAAACAATGTCTTCT
>NZ_VDHB01000128.1:0-16438 GCF_006227735.1 Testudinibacter sp. 'clade 2' | reverse complement strand
ATCAACAGACCCTAATCAAATCAAACGGAAGCGAGCAAAAAATGAGTCGAGCGGGTTTATCTTAAACCCATATACACATCAAAGCGGTGATTTTTGGTGGTTTGGCTGAAGTGCGGTTTTTGTTGGGCTAAAAACGGGGCGTAGTCGGGGCGTTTGACTACCACGCGCTTGCGTGCCAGTTGCAGTGCAGGCGGAAGCAGTTGATTCGCATCCAAATCAGCGCCGACTAAATGCTGAAAAATGCGCATCTCTTTTTTGACCAAGGCACTTTTTTGTTTATGTGGATACATCGGATCGAGATAAACCACATCGGCGCAATCTTGCTGCGGTGAAAGTGCGGTCAGATTATTAACCGCTAACAGTTGCATTCGGTTTTGCAACCATTCTCCGATTTCTGCATCTTGATAAGCGCGCTGTAAGCCGTCTTGCAGCAGGGCAAATACTACCGGGTGGCGCTCGAGCAACCGCACTTGACAGCCGATTGCTGCCAACACAAAGGCATCTCGTCCCAAACCGGCGGTGGCGTCGATCACGGTCGGTAAATAGTCTTTTTTGATGCCGACCGCTTTGGCAACGGCTTCGCCGCGGCCACCGCCAAATTTACGCCGGTGCGCCATGGCGCCGCTGACAAAATCCACCGCAACAGCACCTAATTTCGGTTCGTCCAGTTTGCGCAATTCCAAACGTTCGGCGGTTTGCACTAAGGCTAAAATCGCTTCAGGTTCGTGAGTCAAATTTAATGCGGCACAAGTGCGGTCAAACTCGACTAGCTTAGCCGGATCTTCGCATAATAATTGGATACTCATCGGGTCTTAACCAACCAAACCGCACTTTCCATATGTTCGGTGTAAGGAAATTGATCAAACAATGCCGCACGTTCAATACGGTGGCTTTGGCATAGGGTTTGCAAATTGTCGCACAGGGTATGCGGGTTACAAGAGATGTACAAGATTTGAGGATAGTGCTGCACCATTTTCACTGTTTCGCTATCCAGTCCGGCACGCGGTGGATCAACCAGAATGGTTTCACACTGATAATCATGCAGATCAATGCCTTGCAGGCGGTTAAATTGGCGCACGCCGTTAATTGCTTGGGTAAATTCTTCGGCAGACATCCGAATAATTTGTAAATTATCGATGTGGTTCTTTTCGATATTGAATTGCGCCGCCGCAACGGATGGTTTGGCAATTTCGGTCGCCAGCACCTTGCGGAAATTTTGTGCCAACGCTACCGAAAAATTGCCGTTGCCGCAATACAATTCCAGTAGATCGCCTTGGCTGTCAGCCGTGCAGGACTGAGCCCATTCGATCATCTTAATATTAATGCCGGCATTTGGCTGGGTGAAGCTGTTTTCTACTTGACGATAGGTGTAATCACGACCGTTGATTGTCAGCACTTCATCGATATATTCTTGTTCTAAACAGATTTTCTGCTTGCTGGCTCTGCCGATTAATTGCAGATCGAACCCTTGTTGCTGCAAATGTTGGCGTAAAATGTGCGCCTGCTGCTGCCACTGTTCGTCCAGCTTTTTGTGATACAGCAAACTGACAATGATTTTGTCACTGCAAGTACTGAGATAATCAATCTGAAACAGCTTGTGCGCTAAGAGCGGCATGGATTGCAACAATGGAATGATTGCTGCCATCATGCGGTTGATTAATCGACTGGCGACCGGAAAATGATCAACACGATAGCGCTGCTTGGTTTGCGGATTAAACATGATGTGGTACAGATCGCCCTTATCATGCCAAATCCGAAATTCGGCGCGCATTCGGTAATGTTCCGGCTCGGAAGCAAATACCTCTAGTGGCGGAGCGCTGAAAGGGGCAAGCAGTTCAGTCAGTTTTTGCTGTTTGGCGGCTAACAGTTGTGGATAATCTGAGATCGTGAAAGATGGGTTCGGCATAAATAGGTAGCAAATGGGTCGTTAAATAGTAAAGTGCGGTTAGTGTAGCATTTTTTATGCAGATCTAGAAGAGAACAGCGGCGCATAGAGAAATGCGCCGTAGCGTTAGGCTGGTTGCGAATTAGTCGTTGTTGCTGTAATCATCGACAGGTTCGCTACCGGCCAGTCCTGAAAGCGTGTATACCCGTTTTACGCTGGAGATACGTGAGCGGTATTTACACCAGGTTTTTTCAAAAAAGGTTTCCGGTTCGCGCTCTAGGCGGCAAACGGCAACAAACTGTTTTTCTTCAGCGGTGCTTGGGGAGCGGTTGCCAAGATCCAACTCGATAAATGCTTGCCCGTATTTTTCCAGAGTATCAGATTCACGAATGGTGTAGTCGCCGTGACGGGAGAATCCGCGCGGATAATTTTTATCATCGAAAAAACGACGGGTTACGCTAAAACTTTCGGCCATAATGGTTCCTCTATAAGACTAAGATAATTCGGCAAGCATTAAATCAATTCATAAAAATAAGTCAATATTTTTTTGTGGAAATAGCCGGATTTTGAAAAAATTATCCACAATAAAAACGCCTGTCAGTGATGCTAACAGGCGTGATGAAAATATTATTGACAAAAAAGTCAATAGATTAGTGATTTAACAGATATAAAACGGTTGTAGTGTAGTTGTCGACAAATTGCTGCACACTGCTTGAGTCGCTGAAGCCACCCATGTCGATTTGTTTATTGCCGTTGACAAAAAATGCTGGTACGCCTTTCACTTGGTATTGTTCCAGTGCGTTGATTTGCTTGTTGACTAGGCCGTTGACGGCAAAACTGTTGATGCCGTTATCAAACTGTTCGGCAGTGATGCCTTTGTCGATAAAAATTTTACGGATATCCGCCATAGAGCTGATACGGTTACTTTGTGCCGCTTCAAATAACGCATCTTCCACTAATTCAGTGCTGTTGGTTGCCATCGCAAATGCCCAAGCACGGGTCAAGTCTTCGGATGCACGCCCCAAGAAGTTGACATGGTATTTCACAAAGTGAGTGCCTTGTGGCATTTTTGCTTGAATCGCTTGCGGAATTTTATATTCCATTTGGAAATTGGCGCAGTGTGGGCAGTAGAACGAGAAGAACTCGATCACTTCTTTATCAACACTGGCAGGTTGCGTCACGGTGATGAATTGTTTGCCTTCCTGTGGGACAAAATCAGCAGCTTGTGCGATATTAATACTCAAAAGTGCGGTTAAAATAAATAAAAGTTTTTTCATAACTATCCTAATATCAGTTGTTTACTTAATGATGCCCCGCGCTTTTAAAAGTGCGGTTTTAAAATCGTCTTCATAGTCTTTTTTAATGCCCGGAATGGGCTCGTGTTTATCGCTGCCACGCATTTTCAGGTGATAGATAATCACTTCATCACTCAATTCGGCAATCGGTTTGTCGAATCCGGCTTCAGCAGCAATTTTCTGTAAAAATTGCAATAAGCTGAGATCCGGCTCTTGTGACCAGTGTGGTTGAATCAATTCCAACACTTCGTTAAGACGATGACATTTCATAACAGATCCTAATCAGTTTGTTTCGATTTTAATTTGTGCGATGATAGCAAAGAAAAGCATAATTGCAACCGTTTATAAACAAAGAACAATAGTCCGATAGTTTGGAGAAAGAGAGTTTAAATGGAACAACAAATCAGTGCAGTGATTTTGTGCGGCGGCTTGTCGCGGCGGATGCAAGGGGCAGATAAAGGCTTGCAGAAGCTACAGGGGAAACCGCTGTTTATGCACGTCAAAGTACGCTTGCAGCGGCAAGTACCGCAGATTTTAATTAATGCCAATCGCCATCAAGAAAGTTATCTAAAGTGCGGTCTGCCTGTGTTTATTGATGAGCTGGACGGTTTTTTAGGGCCGTTGAGCGGCATGTTGAGCGGGCTGAAACAGAGCCAAACGCAGTGGGTACTTTTTGTGCCATGTGACGCGCCATTTTTGCCGCTGGATTTAGCCGAGCGTCTGCTGCAAACCGTGCAGCAAACACAAGCGGATCTGGCTTATGCCAGCGATGGCGAACGGGAACACCCGACATTTGCGCTGCTGAATAAAAAGTTGATTGAACCATTACAGCGTTATTTGTTAGCGGGCGGGCGCAAAGTGCGCGATTTTATGCAGCAACAGCGTTATGCGGTGGCGGATTTCAGCGATCAGGCGCAGGCATTTGCCAATATCAACTATCCGGCACAATTGGCTGAAATCGACCGCAGTCCAGAGAGGGAAAAATCAGCGTTGACGATGTTGGGGATCAGCGGTTACAGCGGCAGCGGCAAAACGACATTATTGGAAAAATTGTTACCGCACTTGCAACAAAAAGGGCTGCGGGTGGCGGTGATTAAACATACTCACCACGATCTGCATACTGATAAACCCGGCAAAGACAGTTGGCGCATGACCCAAGCCGGGGCTTCGCAGGTGGCAGTGACGTGTGATCAGCGTTGGGCGATAATGACGGAAACACCAAGTGCGGTTTCGTTGGATTATTTAGCACATCAGCTGGATCCGGATTTAAGCGATTTGGTGTTGGTTGAAGGTTTTAAACACGAACCATTGCCGAAAATTTTGTTGCACCGTCAAGCCGTCGGCAAACCGTTTCCTGAAATAGATGAGCAGGTATTGGCGGTAGCAACGGATTATCTTTGCCAAGACCAGTCTTGGCAGGGGAATGTTCCCAGTTTGGATTTGAATGCCGTTGAGCAGATCGCTGATTTTATCGCGGCTTGGTTGCCAGCGCATGAGTAACAATTATTATGGCTTAGCTTGGGTAGCGTCGACCGCACTTTTTATGCAAACCCTCGATACCACCATTTTGAACACGGCATTGCCAAGTATTGCCGCCGATTTGCAGGAGTCACCGCTGGAAATGCAACTGGCGGTGATCAGTTATGCGTTGACGGTGGCGTTGTTGATTCCGTTAAGCGGTTGGCTGGCAGATCGTTTCGGCACGCTGGTGGTTTTTCGTGCGGCAATTGCGCTGTTTACCCTCGGTTCAATCTGCTGCTCGTTTGCCGGCGATTTAAACAGTTTGGTGGCGTTTAGGGTGTTGCAAGGCGCAGGCGGTGCGCTGATGATGCCGGTTGCCCGCTTGTCGATTATCAAGAGTGTGCCGCGGCATGAAGTGCTGTCGGTGTGGAATATGATGGTGATGGCGGGCTTAATCGGACCGATTATGGGGCCGGTGCTTGGCGGTTGGTTAGTGACTTATGCCAGCTGGCATTGGATATTTTTGATGAATATTCCGATCGGTATCGTTGGCTTTTTGCTGTGTGGACGTTACATGCCGAATCTGACCGGTAAAATATTCCGTCTGGATTGGCTCGGGTTTTTGCTGTTTGGCGGTGCGTTGGCGGGCGTAACCCTAGGGCTGGACATGATCGGCAGCCGCACTTTTTCTTTGTGGTCGGCAATCGCCATCTTGCTATTGGGCATGTTGCTGTTTGTCGGTTATTACCACTATGCCCGCCACGTTTCACAGCCACTGTTGGGGTTTTCACTGTTTCAATACCGCACTTTTAATATTGGCACTCAAGTTAACTTGGTTTTACGCTTGTGCGGCTCAGGTGTGCCGTTTTTATTGCCGTTGATGTTGCAAGTTGCGTATGGCTATCCGGCAGATATAGCAGGTTGGATGTTGACCCCGATTGCGCTGAGTTCCATTCTGTGTAAACCGATGATTCGCAGTTGGTTAAATCGTTTTGGTTATAAAAAGGCGTTGATTGCCGCCACGGTTCTGCTGTGTGGCAGTCTTGTTTGCTTTGGCTTAATGCAGTCAAGCTGGTCGCTGTGGTGGCTGTTGCCACCGTTGGTATTGTACGGTTGTGCGATGTCGCTGCTGTTTACTGCAACCAACACCTTGACTATTAGTGAATTTTCCGAGGAAAACAACAGCGAAGGCAGCACTTTGCTGAGTGTGACTCAACAGGTGGGATTGGGGCTGGGAATTGCTTTTGCTGCGGTGGTGCTCAACATTTATCGTACCTTGCTGGCGCCCGATGCCGTGGCACAGGCGTTCAGCTACACCTTTTTTACAGTCGCAACAATCGGGATTCTTCAAATTATCATTTTGTTAAAACTACAAGCCCACGACGGCGAAAACATGAGCCGACGCGAGGGCTAAATTATTTTCGGCGACGCATAGGCATGATTAGATGATTTGGTTATAATCCAGATGATTTTGATCTTTGCAAGTTCACCACACCGTTGTATCTTGACGGAAATGTTATTTTTTTATGAATCATTTTTGGGGGCAATATGACATTACGGATTACTTTACGCAATACACTTTCGGCTACCGCACTTCTACTGGGGCTGACCACCATGGCGCAAGCAGCGGACAAAGACACTTTTATCAACTGCACCAGCCGTGCACCAAGCGGTTTCAGTCCCGCTTTGGTGATGGATGGCATTTCGTATAACGCCAGTTCACAACAAGTGTATAACCGCTTGGTTGAATTTGTGCGTGGCAGCACCGATTTAGAACCGGGTTTGGCGGAGAGTTGGGATATCAGCGAAGATGGCTTGCAATATACTTTTCATCTGCGCAAAGGCGTGAAATTTCATTCAAATAAGGAATTTACCCCGAGCCGCGATTTCAATGCGGATGATGTGATTTTCTCATTCCAACGTCAACTGGATCCAAACCATCCTTATCATAATGTTTCCAACGGTACTTATCCGTATTTTAATTCAATGAATTTCCAAAAATTGTTGAAATCTGTTGAAAAAGTTGATGATTACACGGTGAAAATCACGCTGAACTATCCGGATTCGCCGTTTTTATCCAGTTTAGGCATGGATTTCATCTCGATCTATTCGCAAGAATACGCTGATAAAATGCTAGCGGCGGGCAAACCGGAAACTATTGACACCACCCCGATCGGCACCGGCCCGTTTGTGTTTGCTGGCTATCAGCTCGATCAAGCTGTGCGTTTCTTGGCAAATAAAGATTACTGGAAAGGCGAAGCGCCAATTAAGCGCCTGATTTTCAGCATCACACCGGATGCAACCGCACGCTATGCCAAATTGCAAACCGGGGCATGCGATATGATGGATTTCCCGAACAGTGCCGATTTGGACAAAATGAGAACCGATCCGAAGATTCAATTGATGTCTCAGGAAGGCTTGAATGTGGCATATATTGCGTTTAATACCGAAAAAGCACCGTTTGATAATGTAAAAGTGCGCCAGGCGTTAAATATGGCGGCAGATAAAGACACTATTATCAAAGTGGTGTATCAAGGCGCCGGCGTACCGGCGGTGAACCCATTGCCACCGACGATTTGGGGCTACAACACCGAAGTCAAAGATTATCCGTATGACTTGGAAAAAGCCAAGCAGTTGTTGGCAGAAGCCGGTTATCCGAACGGTTTTGAAACTCAGTTGTGGGTGCAGCCGGTGGTGCGTAATTCTAACCCGAATCCGCGTCGTTTAGCAGAAATCTTACAAAGTGACTGGGCGAAAATCGGCGTGAAAGCCGAGTTGGTCAGCTACGAGTGGGGCGATTACATTAAGCGTACCAAAGAAGGGTTGTTGACAGCCGGTATTTACGGTTGGTCGGGCGATAATGGTGATCCGGACAACTTCTTAACCCCGTTGTTGGGCTGTGACAGCGTTGGGCACAGCAACTATGCCCGTTGGTGTCACTCTGAGTTTAATGGCTTGATTAAGCAAGCAGCGACTTTATCGGATAAAACCCAACGTATTGGTTTATACGAACAGGCACAAGTGATCGCCAAAGAGCAAGCACCGTGGATTACGGTGGCACATTCGATTACGGTTACGCCATTGAGCCTGCGTGTACGCGATTACAAACAAAGTCCGTTTGGCTATAGCGCATTTTATGGCGTGAAACTAGCGGATTAATACCGCACTTTACATTGAGTGACGGCATTTCAAATCAAATAGTGGCAGGAAATCTTGCCACTATTTTTTTATCTTTTTTAAATATTATGCTAAAAAATTGATAAATCTCTAAGTTTTGATAAAAATAGTCAATTTATATCTTGTGAAATGGCGTAATTGGTGGTATTAACTATAAAGTCACTGTTGCTTTGGTGCTGTAAATAATGATAAACGGCTTATATTTTAATAACGTTAAATAACGGAGTGTAGGAATGAAACAATTGACTACTTTATCGCTGACGGCGATTGCTTTATCTGTCTCTGCTTTGTCTGTCTCTTTCTCGGCAGCCGCCGAAACCAAAACCTTGGTATATTGCTCGGAAGCGTCGCCAACCGCATTTAATCCGCAGTTAGTGACGGATGGAGCCTCGTTAGATGCTAGTGGGCAGGCGATGTTTAACCGCTTAACCGAGTTTGAACGGGGTAAGACCACGGTGCAGCCGTCATTAGCCGAAAAATGGGATGTTTCTGAAGACGGTAAAACCTATACATTTTATCTGCGTAAAGGGGTTAAATTCCAATCGAATAAACATTTTAAACCGAGCCGAGATTTTAATGCCGATGATGTGATTTTCTCGTTTGATCGCCAACTAAATCCGAATAATCCATATCATAAAGTCTCAAATTTGGGCTATGAATATTTTGTCGGAATGGATATGCCGAATATTCTTGATAAGCTTGAAAAAGTTGACGACTACACGGTTAAAATTTATTTAAAACAACCGAATGCTCCCTTTTTAGCTAACATTGCGATGGACTTTGCTGGTATTCTGTCTGCAGAATATGCTGAGAATATGTTGAAAGCAGGTACGCCGGAAAAAATCGATCAAGACCCTATCGGCACAGGTCCGTTTGAATTGGTCAATTACCAAAAAGACGCTACGATCCGCTATAAAGCCTTTGATAATTATTGGAAAGGGCGCTCAAAAATAGATCGCTTAGTGTTTTCGATTACGCCAGATGCCTCTGTACGCTATGCCAAATTGCAAAAAGGCGAATGTCATATTATGCCATATCCAAATCCGGCTGATTTGGAAGCAATGAAGAAGGATAGCGCCATTAATTTAATGGAAGAAGCCGGTTTAAATGTGGGGTATTTGCACTTTAACGTACAGAAAGCACCGTTTGAAAATCACAAAGTGCGGCAGGCACTGAATTATGCGGTTAATAAAGATGCGATTATTGATGCCGTTTATTTGGGCGCAGCGACAAAAGCCAAAAACCCGATGCCGCCGACTATGTGGGGTTATAATGACGAAGTGGTAGATTATACTTATGATCCAGCCAAAGCTAAAGCGTTGTTGGCTGAAGCAGGTTTTGCAAACGGATTTGAAACCGAATTGTGGGCAATGCCGGTGTCTCGTCCATACAACCCGAATGCACGTCGTATGGCGGAGCTAGTGCAGGCTGACTGGGCAGCAGTCGGTGTGAAAGCCAAGATTGTGAGCTATGAATGGGGTGAATATTTACAGCGCATGAAGAAAGGCGATGATCCGAGCGGCATGATGGGCTGGACCGGTGATAACGGTGATCCGGATAATTTCTTGGGCACGTTGTTAAGCTGCGCTTCCGCAGAGCAAGGATCCAACTATGCGAAATGGTGCTACAAGCCGTTTGACGATTTAATCAAACAAGCGGTGTTGGTCACTGACCAAGAAAAACGCAGCGAGTTGTATAAACAAGCACAAGTTATTTTCAAGGAGCAAGCACCGTGGATTACCATTGCGCATTCAACAACATATCTGCCGATTCGCAAAGAAGTCAAAAACTATGTGATCGATCCGTTCGGCTTACATAATTTTTATAACCTAGAATTAGAATAGTACTGTATTTGACCGCACTTTTATGGTAAAAGTGCGGTTTTTCTTTTTTCCGCTGCTATCAGTCGATGTTGCGCAGCAATATGGCGTAGTGGCAGTGTGGGATAGTAGTAACACATTTTGAGATAACCTCATGTTCCAGTTTATTTTAAAACGCATATTAATGGTGATCCCGACATTTATTGGGATCACTTTGTTAACTTTTGCGTTAATTCATTTTATTCCCGGCGATCCGATTGAAATTCGGATGGGGGAACGCGGGCTGAGTCCGGAAATGCACGCTCAAATGCTGAAGCAGATGGGCTTGGATCTGCCGCTTTATCAGCAATATTTCAATTATCTCGGCGATCTGGCAAAAGGCGATCTTGGCATCTCTTTTAAAAACAGCCAGCCGGTTGTCGAAGAGTTTTTAAATCTGTTTCCTGCTACGATTGAACTTACCACCATGGCAATTCTGTTTGCGGTGATTTTGGGTATTCCAATCGGTATTTTAGCCGCAGTCAAGCGGGGGTCATTTTTTGATCACAGCGTGATGGCTGTGTCATTGACCGGTTATTCGATGCCGATTTTTTGGTGGGGCTTGTTGCTGATGCTGGTGATGTCGGTGCAACTGGATCTGACGCCGGTATCCGGACGAATCGGCGCACAGTTTTGGATTGATGATGTCACTGGTTTTATGTTAATCGACAGTTGGCTTTCTGATGAGCCGGGCGCTTTTAAATCGGCGGTGTCGCACTTAATTTTGCCGTCAATTGTGTTAGGTACAATTCCGCTGGCGGTGATTTCGCGCATGACCCGTTCTTCCATGCTGGAAGTGTTGGGCGAAGATTATATTCGTACCGCTCGCGCCAAAGGCTTGTCGAAAATGCGGGTGATTGTGGTGCATGCGCTGCGTAATGCGCTGATTCCGGTGGTGACCGTGGTCGGGTTGATTGTCGGGCAGATGTTGTCCGGTGCAATTCTGACCGAGACAATTTTTGCTTGGCCGGGCATCGGTAAATGGGTGATCGAGGCGATTCGTGCCCGTGATTATCCAGTGGTGCAGGGGGCAGTGTTGATTATCGCTACCATTATTATTTTAGTGAACCTGTTTGTTGATCTGCTTTACGGGATTTTAAATCCTCGTATTCGTCATCGTAAATAGTACTGCAGTACGACTGAATAGAGGAAATTATGTCAGAGACTGTTCAAATTCAAACGCCTGTTCCCGCACCTAAAGGGCCGATTGCCGAGTTTTGGTCGCACTTCAGCCACAGCAAAGGGGCGGTTGTCGGGTTAAGTTATATTCTTTTTATTTTTGCTGTCAGCCTGCTGGCGAATGTGGTTGCGCCACATGATCCGATTGCACAGGCACGCGATGCGTTGTTGATGCCACCGGCGTGGATGGAAGGTGGTAGCTGGAGCTACATTCTCGGCACCGATGATGTGGGGCGGGATATTTTGTCGCGTTTGATTTACGGCGCACGTTTGTCATTGTTTATTGGTTTACTGGTCGTGAGCCTGTCTTTTGTTTTCGGCGTGTTGTTAGGGTTGATCTCCGGTTATTTTGGTGGCTGGATCGATATCTTTATCATGCGTGTGATTGACATTATGCTGGCGCTACCGAGCTTGTTGTTAGCTATTGCGATTGTCGCGATTCTTGGACCTTCATTATTGAACGCCTCTTTTGCAATAGCTTTAGTGTCACTGCCGAGTTATGTGCGTTTGACCCGGGCTTCGGTGCTTAATGAGCTGAATCGTGATTACGTCACCGCCTCGCGTGTTGCTGGTGCCGGACCGATTCGCTTGATGCTGATTACTATTTTACCCAACTGTTTGGCGCCGTTAATTGTGCAGACTACGCTGGGTTTTTCCAATGCGATTTTGGATATGGCAGCGTTGGGCTTTTTGGGTATCGGTGCACAACCGCCTACTCCGGAATGGGGGGCGATGCTTGCTGAAGCGTTGCAGTTTGTGCAACGGGCGTGGTGGGTGGTCACTTTTCCCGGTTTGGCGATTTTGCTGACGGTGTTGGCATTCAATTTAATGGGTGACGGTTTGCGTGACGCCCTTGATCCGAAATTAAAACAATAAGGAGCTGATCAGAATGTCATTATTAGAAATTAATCAGCTTTCAGTGCATTTTGGTGATGAGAAAACCCCGTTTAAAGCGGTGGATCGGATCAGCTATCAAATCAAACAAGGAGAAGTGTTGGGGATTGTCGGTGAATCCGGTTCGGGGAAATCGGTCAGTTCGTTGGCGATTATGGGGTTGATCGATTTTCCGGGGCGAGTGCAGGCGAAGAGTTTGACCTTTGACGGCTATGATTTGCAGGCGATTTCAGAAAATAAAAAACGTGAACTGGTCGGCGCCGAAGTGGCGATGATTTTTCAGGATCCGATGACCAGCTTGAATCCGGCGTATAGTGTCGGCTTTCAGATTATGGAAGCCTTGAAAGTGCATGAAGGCGGCAGTCGTCAAAGTCGTCGCCAACGAGCCATTGAGCTGTTGACTCAAGTCGGTATTCCGGATCCGGAATCGCGGCTGTCGGTTTATCCGCATCAGTTGTCCGGCGGTATGAGCCAGCGGGTGATGATTGCAATGGCAATTGCCTGTCGCCCGAAACTGTTGATTGCCGACGAACCAACGACCGCACTTGATGTAACTATTCAAGCACAAATTATTGATTTACTGCTGGAATTGCAGAAAAAGCAGAATATGGCACTCATTCTGATCACGCACGATCTGGCATTGGTGGCGGAAGCTGCCGAGCGGATTTTGGTGATGTATGCCGGGCAAGTGGTGGAAGAGGGACGGGCAGTTGATATTTTTTCAACCCCTAAACACCCTTATACTCAAGCGCTGTTGCGATCATTGCCGGAGTTTGCTGTCGGCAAATCCCGCTTGCATTCGTTGCCGGGTGTGGTGCCGGGTAAGTATGATCGCCCGAGAGGCTGCTTGCTGAACCCACGTTGTCCTTATGCAACCGATGAATGTCGAGTTGAAGAACCGCACTTGCATCAATTAGCTAATCGGCAGGTGAAATGCCACACACCATTAAACGCCCAAGGAGAGCCGGTTCATGTCTGAACATACGTTATTAAAGGGAATTGATCTCAAAAAATATTATCCGGTGAAAAAAGGATTATTTTCCAAAACCCAACAAGTGAAAGCATTGGACGGTGTTTCGTTTAATTTGGAAAGAGGCAAAACGCTGGCAGTGGTGGGCGAATCCGGTTGTGGAAAATCCACATTGGCGCGGCTATTAACCATGATTGAGGAGCCGACCAACGGAGAGTTGTATTATAATGGACAAAATTTTTTGCTGGATGATAATGAAATCAAAAAATTGCGTCGGCAAAAAATCCAAATTGTGTTTCAAAATCCGTATGCGTCACTCAACCCGCGTAAAAAAGTCGGCACGATTTTGGAAGAGCCGCTGCTGATTAACACCGATTTAAGCGCGGAGCAGCGCAAAGCCAAAGTACTGGAGATCATGGCACAAGTGGGGTTGCGATCCGAGTTTTATGATCGTTATCCGCATATGTTTTCCGGCGGCCAGCGGCAACGGATTGCGATTGCGCGTGGTTTAGTACTGAATCCGGATATTGTGGTGGCAGACGAGCCGGTCTCGGCGTTGGATGTGTCGGTGCGAGCACAGGTGCTGAACTTGATGATGGATCTGCAAAACCAACTGGGGCTCTCGTATATCTTTATTTCACATGATTTATCCGTGGTAGAGCATATTGCTGACGAGGTGATCGTGATGTATTTGGGGCGCTGTGTGGAGCAGGGTACCACTGAACAGATTTTCAGCAACCCACGCCACCCCTACACGCAAGCTTTGCTGTCAGCAACGCCACGCTTGTCCCCGGAAAAACGGCGCGAACGGATTAAATTAAGCGGCGAACTGCCCAGCCCGCTCAAGCCGCCGCAAGGTTGTGCCTTCAGTGGGCGCTGCCGCTTGGCAGAACCGCGCTGTTTTCAAGCGAAACCTACGCTGCGTGAGTATCCGGACGGCAGTAAAATAGCCTGCTTCTTGGTGGAATAACCTTTATTGCGTTTGACCAGAACCGCACTTTTCTAATAAAGAAAGTGCGGTTTTATTTTTACTAAAAAATGATGATATTTTTATATGAAATTTAATATTTGACGGATTCTGTTATTTTTTTCTCTATTGAAATGTAGTAAAGGTTGTTTTTTTTCTAAATTTCGTTGTATGATGGCGAAAAATTTGTACCAGAAAAAATAAACATAAAAATGGAGTAGCAACTATGTGTGGGTTTGTATTCGCCTCTGAGCAACAAATGTCAACGGCAGATTTTAAGCGTGGTTATGATAAAATTTTTCACCGTGGGCCGGATAATCAAAGTTTAACTGGCGAAGAGAGTGGTTTATGGGGCTTCCACCGCCTGTCCATTATGGATCTTTCCAACAATGGCAATCAGCCGTTCAAACATAACGGCTATGAGCTGATCTGTAATGGCGAAGTATATAACTTTGAAGCATTGCGAGAACTGCTAAAAGACCAATTTGAGTTTCAATCCGATAGTGATTGTGAAGTGTTGATCCCCTTGTATGAACGTGTTGGCTTTGAAGTGATGGTCAAAATGCTGGATGCCGAATTTGCCTTGGTTTTATTCGATAAACAACATGATCAAGTGATGGCGGCGCGTGATCCAATTGGCATCCGCCCGATGTTTTACGGCTATGATAAACAAAGTGGTAAAATTGCTTTTGCCTCGGAAGCGAAAGCGCTGGTTGAATTTTGCCGTGAAGTGCAACCTTTTCCGCCGGGACATTACTACAAAGACGGTAAGTTTACACAATACAATGATATTGCCGATCCCAAAATGGTGTATGACCATGACATTCCGACTATTGCCAAGAATCTGCGTGAAAAATTGGAAAGTGCGGTCATCAAGCGTTTGAATGCCGATGCACCATTGGGTTTTTTGCTGAGTGGCGGCTTAGATTCCTCGCTAGTGTGTGCGATTGCGCAAAAAAACCTGAAGAAACCGATTAAAACTTTTGCGGTGGGTATGGAAACCGACCCGATTGATCTGAAATATGCCAAAGAAGTGGCAGATTTTCTGGGCACCGATCATACCGAAGTGATTATGACCAAAGATGATGTGCTAGGTTGTTTGGAAAAGGTGATTTGGCATTTAGAGACTTGGGATATCACCACCATTCGTGCCAGCATCGGTATGTATTTGGTGTGTAAATATATTCGTGAAAACACCAATTTGAAAGTACTGTTGACTGGTGAAGTCAGCGATGAAATTTTTGGTTATAAATATACTGATTTTGCCCCCAACGCTGAAGCCTTCCAACAAGAAGCACAAAAACGGATCCGTGAATTGTATATGTATGATGTGCTGCGTGCTGATCGTTGTTTAGCTGCGAATTCGCTCGAAGCACGGGTGCCGTTCGGTGATCTGGATTTTGTCGACTATGCGATGAGTATCAACCCTGAGAAGAAAATGAATGTGTACGGCAAAGGCAAATATTTGTTACGCCACGCTTTTGAAGGGTTGAACTATCTGCCAGACAGCATTTTAATGCGCGAAAAAGCCGCATTCAGCGATGCGGTTGGGCATTCTATGGTGGATTACCTGAAAGCTTATGCCGAAGAAAAATATACAGAGCAAGATGTGTTAGCGGCAAAAAACAAATACCCGCAGGGAACACCATTTACCAAAGAATCCTTATTGTATCGAGATATTTTTGAAAAATTCTATCCTGGCAATGTCGGCTGGATCAAAGACTTCTGGATGCCAAACAAAACATGGCAAGGCTGCAACGTCAACGACCCAAGCGCCCGTGTGTTGGGCAACTATGGGGATAGTGGTAAGTAATATATTGATTAGCGGGTTGCTGATTTATTAGTTGTCTGATTGGGAATTTGAGTGATTATTCTAATATCAGCGACCCTTACTTATTTTTTAAGCGATAGATAAATTTCAAATTATGAAGGAAACGAGAGAAATTAGATATTAAATTAAAATATTCACGTTTTGCTTTTATTATTAATGTCAATTTTTTATCTCGCTTTCCTCTATTATCCTCTCCAATTGTTGAGTCTAAATCACTATTTGCAATGATGCAAGCTGGTGATATTGCTAGGTTCTCAACACCATTTTCATAAAAACGTGTCATGCTGTCATCAACTGGGTAAATCCATTCTTCCATATAAGTTAGAAATTTCTTGGCTGCACTTGGTGTGATTAAATATCCCGTGGCGCAAATATACTCTTTAAAATATTTATCAATTGAGAAGCTATCTATTTTGTCAAGTTGAAAATATTTTCCACCACGACTTGAACTATGCAACCATGCAAATTCATAGGCGTTTGTTATTTTCTCAGCGGATGAATAGAATGATGGGAAGTGCTCAGTCAAATGGGCATCATCTTCTAATATAATAATTGCCTTATTTTGTTCTAAGCAGGTTTTCCATAGTAAGTAGTGGCTAGCAAAGCACCCGAGTTCTCCCTTAGATAAGGTTCTGCCTTTCCTTAACAGGTGTTTTTTTGCATTGTATTTTTTAAATAAGATATTCTCTTCTTGACCATTAATAGCTGAAAATAAATGGTAATCAATACCCAGTTTCTTAAATTGCTGATCAATCGATTTTGCTCTGTCTATTGAGCTTTTTAAATTTATAACATATATAGGGACTTTCATTCTTACTCCTTATACATTGCTGTTTTTTTATTGTGGTAAAGCATTGCATAAATAATCGCATTTACTAGAAAATAAAACATTGAACTCTCTTTAATTGTTAAAAATACAT
>NZ_VDHB01000127.1:0-3178 GCF_006227735.1 Testudinibacter sp. 'clade 2' | reverse complement strand
CACGACTACCGTCGGTTCATTGCCAGTTACACCGCCATTACCACCACAGGCAGTCAAGGCGAACATAGCTGCGATTGCCAGTGCAACACAACTGTAAGGTGCACGGATAAACGTTATTTTTTTCATGTTCTGATAATTCCTTATTTTTTATAAATTGACATAGCATTAAAAAGCAAATTCGACACTCAGGGCATAATTTCGTCCCGGTGCCGTCAGGCGGTCATAACCCAGCCCATCGACCTCAGCCACCACGCCAGTGGTTAATCCTGCAATGCCGGTTTGACGCAAGGCTTCCCAAGTAACATATTTGCTATTGGTTAAATTATAGATACCGCCACGTAATGTAACGTTTTTACCCAGCTCCACATAGCCGACCCAATCCCAGGTATACCAAGATTTGCTTAACACCTTGACAACGGAAATATCTCTTGATTGGCGCTTATCAATATTCGGCAGTATGCTGACTAGTTCGCTGGCTTTTTTGGCATCCGTGCGGGTAAAACGTATTCCACTACCCCATTTGCCAGACGGGGCGTCGTAATCCAAGCCCAACACGGTTTTTGCCGGCTGCAGAGTATCCATGGCGTAACTGGTTTCCAGCATATTGGAGCGATCACCGGACAGCTTACCCAGCTTTTTAGGATAGACTTTGCTATAGGCAGCACTGCCACTCAGCCCTTCCGGAAGCACGCTCCACAACGCATGAAAATCCAGCAGGGCGCGAATATTGAAACCTTCGCTATACGCTTTGGTCTGATTACCAAAATACTGTAACCCAGGTTCTAGCGGATCGTTGTAATTAGCTTGAGTCTTAGCTTTGAGCGTAATGAAATTAGTGTATTCGGAGCGGAAAATATTGGCATTGATATAACCTACCTTGCCATGAATATCGATACCGACTTCATGATTCAAGGCTTTTTCTGCTTTAATTTTATCTCGGCTCAAAGGACGCTGGTATTTATTCTCAAAATAGCGCTGGCCGCTGGTACCATACATTTCCTGCGCATTCGGTACACGGAAGCCGGTGCTGGCTTTATAGCTCAAACTGATATTATCGGTCAGATTCAAGCCAATACCGGCAGACCACGATAAGCTGTTGTATTTATCATTGCTAAAGTAAGGCCACGAGGAGTGATATTGATATTCGTCATAACGAATACCTCCGCTCAAATCAATATATGGATTCAATGTCCAATGATTACTCAGTCCGATATAGTAGTTTTTACCATTAATAGGATGATAAATATCATTACGCAAGGTATCCACAATCTGTGTTTTCCCGTCAAAATGCGGACTACAGCCAAAGCGCTTGTCATCGTGGCATGGATGATTATCTGGCACTTTCAACGCATATTCGCGACGTTTATAACGATCCAGCAAGCGATACTCGGAATGCCCTAAGCCGGCAAGCAGATCAATTTCATGCTGAATGCCCCAATACTCCAGGTGCTTACTGCCACTGAAACGAACTCGTTTATTTTGCTCAGTCAAACGGGCAACATTTTGGCGCCGATGTTGGTATTCAACAAAGCTTGAACCTATATTGTCCTGACGCTGGAAAAGTTCGCAGTCTCTATTCGGCTTATCGCCCATTAAAGTGCAACCTGCGGTAGTGTGGATCGAAGTAATATGAGTCTTCTCTTCATCGATCTCCAATTTTGCCGTGTCCAACCAGCTGTTACGATTTTCAGATTGGTATTGATAAAACACACCAACCCTATTTTTCTCATGGATATGATCGACAAATTTATAAAATGGGAACAACATCCGGTAGATATAGCTGTGTCGAGTGGCGCTGGGGTCGGCATCACGGAAATTGCGGAAGTAAGGACGTTGGCTATTGGCACGGTCATCAATTTCATATTTTTGTTGAGTATCTTCAAATACAAAACCGACGGTATGTTCCGGTGTCAATTCATACTGGAACTTTCCGAACCAAGAATCCGAACGATAGGCCATCGGGTTCGCCGCATTGCGGGTTGTACCGTAAACCTCATTCGGCGCTAGATCCATACTTTGAATACAAGCAGAAGGGTGCGAGCTGCCAATACAATATTCATGTTGCGGGAAATGGTCTGGTCTGGTGGCATCTGCCCAACCTGCATTTCTCAAGTCCTCATACTGTTTGTCGGTCGGGAACATTCTGTCTAAGGTTTGATTCGGTGTTTTTGGATGGGATTTGATTTCATGCCCGTCGCGTCGGGTATATTGCAACAATGCGGAGAAGCCACCGACACGACCGGCTGCTGCAATTGAATTGCCCCAACGTTCATCTTTACTGGCATAGCTGTTTTTGATGTTCAGCCCCCAATTCTGACCGGGCTTAATCACATCATCAGGCGCTTTGGTCACAAACATCACCGAGCCGCCTAATGCGCCATTTCCACTCATCACCGAATTCGCACCTTGGCTAATCTCTACTGCTTTGATATTTTCGAATTCGATTTCATTTTTCGCACCGCTGAAACCATCGGAATAATCTGAGCGCGGCATAAAATTTTGTGCTTGTGAAATACCATCAACGGTAATCACCACCCGATCTTTGTCCACACCACGGATCGAATATCCCGCCGAAGCGCCAGAACCTTGTTCATTAACCGCAATACCCGGATCATAACGCGTCAAATCACGAATATCATTGACCTGCTCTTTTTTAAGCTGCTCCGCATTTTTAAGCACACGGCTGATGCTACGCTGCGATTTACTGGTTTCGCTCGACTTTCCGACTACTTGAATTTCATCCAGTACAGCTCCTTTCTCCGATTCAGCAGCATAAGCAGTAAAGGGTAAAGCAAGGTGTCCGCCAAAGAGAGTTATAGCCACTATCCTTGATAGTGGCTTCATTTTAAAATGAAGTAATTTGGGTTGATTAATTTTCATTGTAATACCTAAGATTATACAAAATGCTTAGGCTATGAATGAGTTAGCAATACCGACAGATAATCTTGCCGATTTGAAATCCCACTTCATAGCCTATGCTTGCTAGTTTTAATATATTGTTTAATAGTCTCATTAATGATAACTATTAGCATTATCATAAATGAAGGCAAGGCTATTAACCAAATGATTTTGTTATTTATTTAAAAACAGACACAAATTTGTGAAGCGGATCAATAAAATAAATAAAATTACAAAAATTCACTCCAAATTTATACGAGACTTTTTACTCATATAAAAC
>NZ_VDHB01000126.1:0-9332 GCF_006227735.1 Testudinibacter sp. 'clade 2' | reverse complement strand
CCATTATCACCACCATTATGATTACCATGCGTAAGTCCGTGGCGGGTTAGTGTTGTATAACAAAATCAAAGCAACCCGCACCGACCAGTGCGGGTTTTTTAGTATTTAAGAATAGTATTTAAAATCAACATATTAGAAAAATCAGGAGAAGATTATGCGAGTGCTTAAATTTGGAGGAACGTCGTTGGCGAATCCGGAACGCTTTTTACAGGCTGCCGGGTTGATCGAACAGGCGCATTTGAAGGATCAGGCGGCAGGCGTGCTGTCGGCACCGGCGAAAATCACCAATTATCTGGTGGCGTTGGTCGAAAAGGCAGTCGCCGGAGAAAATTTTGAACAGGATTTTAACGACGCCCTTCACATTTTCTACCGCATTATCGATGGCTTACACCAAGCCAATCCTAAACTCGACAAAATCACCCTTCTGCAAGTTATTGACAACGAATTTACCCAACTGAAACAGGTATTAAGCGATATTCAGCGCAACAAGCGTTGCCCGGACAGCGTGAATGCCACCATTTTGTGCCGCGGCGAAAAACTGTCGATTGCGATGATGAAAGCCTGGTTTGAGGCGAAAGGCTATTCGGTCAGCCAGATCGATCCGGTGGAAAAACTGGTGGCGAAAGGCACTTATTTGGAATCGTCGGTCAGTATCAGCAAATCCAAACCGCGTGTGGATGCGGCGTCTATCCCGAAACAAAATATCGTATTAATGGCCGGTTTTACCGCCGGTAATGAACAAGGCGAATTAGTATTACTGGGACGCAACGGCTCGGATTATTCGGCGGCGGTGTTGGCGGCGTGTCTGGATGCGGATTATTGTGAGATTTGGACTGATGTGGACGGAGTTTATACCTGCGATCCACGTTTGGTCAGTGATGCCCGTTTGTTGGACAGCCTTTCTTACCAAGAAGCGATGGAGCTTTCTTATTTCGGTGCGAAAGTGATCCACCCGCGCACTATCGGCCCGCTGGTGCGCTGTAGCATTCCTTGCGTGATTAAAAATACCGCCAATCCGGATGCGCCGGGTACTTACATCAATAACGACGTTAAATCGGACAGTTTGCAGGTGAAAGGGATCACCAATCTGGATAATGTCAGTATGTTCAATATTTCCGGTCCGGGCATGCAGGGCATGGTTGGTATGGCTGCGCGGGTGTTTTCCACCATGTCGAACGCCGGTATTTCGGTGATTTTGATTACTCAATCTTCGTCTGAATACAGCATCAGTTTTTGTGTATTAAGCAAATCGGTCGCGATCGCCAAGCAAGCGTTACAACAAGAGTTCGCTTACGAATTGGAGCATAAACAATTAGAACCACTGGAGATCACCGACAATTTATCGATTGTTTCCGTGGTCGGCGACGGCATGAAAACCGCGAAAGGCATTGCCGCCCGTTTCTTTACCGCACTTGCCCGTTCTAATATCAATATTGTAGCGATCGCACAGGGATCATCCGAACGTTCAATCTCGACTGTCGTGCCGCAAAACAAATCAGTGCAGGCGGTGAAAGCCACCCACCGTGCGTTGTTCACCCATCATCAAGTAGTCGATGTGTTCGTGGTCGGCATCGGCGGTGTGGGCGGCGAGTTGGTCGATCAAATCCAACGCCAGACCGATTATCTGGAAAAAAAGAATATCGCGATCCGCGTCTATGCCTTAGCGAATTCGAAAAAACTTCTGCTGAGCGAACAGCCGCTGGAATTGACTAATTGGCGTGAACAGCTGGTGCAAGCCGATGCTGAATATTCGGTGGAGCGTCTGGTAAAATTTGTGCAAGATAACAATATTGTCAATCCGGTGCTGGTGGATTGTACTTCTAACCAAGATATTGCCAATCAATACGTCAGCTATTTGAGTGCCGGTTTTCATGTGGTGACGCCGAATAAAAAAGCCAACACTTCCGATGTGGAGTACTACCTGCGCTTAAGAGCGGTGGCAGCGCAAAATCAGCGCAAATTTATGTACGACACCAATGTCGGTGCCGGATTGCCGGTGATTGATAATCTGCAAAAACTGTTGGCAGCGGGCGACGAAGTGCTGCAATTTGACGGGATTCTGTCCGGTTCATTGTCATTTATTTTTGGCAAATTGGAAGAGGGCTTGAGCCTGTCGGCAGCAACCGCACTGGCCAAAGAAAAAGGTTTTACCGAACCGGATCCGCGTGATGATTTGTCGGGCAGTGATGTGGCGCGCAAGTTGTTGATTATTGCCCGTGAAAACGGTTTGATGTTGGAACTGAAAGACGTTGAAGTGGAAGGTGTGTTGCCGCAGGGTTTTGCCGAGGGTAAAAATGTAGCAGACTTTATGGCTGAGCTGCCGCAGCTGGACGCTGAATTTGCCGAACGTGTTGCTGCCGCCAAAGCCAACGGGCAGGTGTTGCGCTATGTCGGACAACTGGAAAATGGCAAATGCAAGGTTTCGATTGTGGCAGTCGATGGTGATAATCCATTGTATAAAGTGAAAAACGGAGAAAATGCCTTGGCGTTTTATACCCGTTATTACAACCCGATTCCGCTGTTATTGCGCGGC
This sequence comes from Testudinibacter sp. 'clade 2', assembly GCF_006227735.1. Taxonomy (NCBI): domain Bacteria; kingdom Pseudomonadati; phylum Pseudomonadota; class Gammaproteobacteria; order Pasteurellales; family Pasteurellaceae; genus Testudinibacter; species Testudinibacter sp. 'clade 2'. The sequence continues at coordinate 6,799 of NZ_VDHB01000126.1, read as the reverse complement.
TATGGCGCCGGCAATGATGTGACCGCTGCCGGGATTTTTGCTGATATTTTGCGCACACTGCAAAATGGAGGAGGCAATTAATGTCAGATTTGTTAAGAGTTTACGCTCCGGCGTCCAGTGCCAATATCAGTGTCGGTTTTGATACCTTAGGTGCAGCGATTTCACCGATTGACGGTTCACTGCTGGGAGATGTAGTGCAGATCGAAGCCATTTCACAAGGCTTTGAGTTAGAAAGTGCCGGTTATTTTGTGCGCAAATTGCCAAAAGAACCACAAAAAAACATTGTTTATCAAGCCTATGTGCTGTTTAGCGAACGGTTAAAACTGCGTAATTGCAAAGTGCGGTCGCTGCGTTTGATTTTGGAAAAAAATATGCCGATCGGCTCAGGCTTGGGATCGAGCGCCTGTTCGATCGTGGCGGCTTTGGTGGCGCTGAATAAATTCCATCAAGAGCCGTTTTCCAAAATGGAACTGCTGGAAATGATGGGCGAACTGGAAGGACGGATTTCCGGCTCGATTCACTATGACAACGTAGCGCCGTGCTTTTTGGGCGGCGTGCAGTTGATGGTGCAATCGTTAGGCAATATCAGCCAAACCTTGCCGTTTTTTGATCAATGGTATTGGGTGCTGGCGTATCCGGGGATCGAAGTCTCCACTGCCGAAGCTCGTGCGATTTTGCCGAAAAGCTATAGTCGCCAAGATGTGATCGATCATGGTCGTTATCTGGGCAGTTTTGTACACGCTTGCCATACCCAACAAGCCAATTTAGCCGCTTTGATGATGAAAGATGTGATTGCCGAGCCGTATCGTGAGCAGTTGCTGCCGAATTATGATAATGTAAAACAAGGCTGCCGTGATCTGGGTGCATTGGCAACAGGCATTTCCGGTTCCGGTCCGACGATTTTTGCGATCACCCCGGATTTGGCAACCGCGAGTAAAGTGGCAACCTATTTAGAAAACAACTATTTGCAGAACAACGAGGGTTTCGTCCACGTTTGCCAGGTTGATAATCAAGGGGCAAGGCTGCTAGACTGATGTCATTCTATGACTTATAAACGAGCAAAATTTATAAATAGAGTAGCGGAATTTATAAATAGAGTAGTGGAATTTATAAATAGAGTAGGGGCGGATTGTATATCCGCCCGAACTGTACTTTGCATTTTCCTTTATTGATTAAGTGCTTATGTCGAGCTTCGTATACGGGCAGATATGCAATCCGCCCGTACTTTGCCTCATCAATGACTTTGTCAATAATCCGAGTGAATACAATCAGTCCCTACATCGCCTCGCTGAATAAGTGAATAACAAATCACAATTAAAGGATTTTTTAATGAATTTATACAACATCAAACACCCGGAACAGCAAGTTGATTTCGCCCAAGCGGTGCGTGAAGGATTGGGTAAAAACCAAGGGTTGTTTTTCCCCGAAGTGATTCCACCGTTGGACAATATTGATGCGTTGCTGGAGCTGCCGCTTGTCGAGCGCAGCCAAGCGATCTTATCGGCACTGATCGGCGAAGAATTGCCAAGTGCGGTTTTAAACCAAATCGTCAGTGATGCCTTCACGTTTCCGGCACCGTTGGTGAAAGTCGAAGACAATATCTATGCGCTGGAACTATTCCACGGGCCGACACTGGCGTTTAAAGATTTCGGCGGGCGTTTTATGGCGCGCACCTTGGCGGCAATCCGCGGCGAAGGCAAAATCACGATTTTAACCGCCACTTCCGGTGATACCGGCGCAGCGGTAGCGCATGCGTTTTACGGTTTAGACAATATTGAAGTGGTGATCCTGTATCCGAAAGGCAAAATCAGCCCGCTGCAAGAGAAACTGTTCTGTACTTTGGGCGGCAATATCCGCACCGTGGCGATTAACGGTGATTTTGACGACTGTCAGGCGTTGGTGAAGCAAGCCTTTGACGATCAAGACTTGCGTGAGGCAATCGGTTTAAATTCGGCGAATTCGATCAATATCAGCCGCTTACTGGCGCAAGTGTGCTACTACTTTGAAGCAGTGGCGCAACTGCCGCAAGCGCAGCGTAATAACCTGGTGGTTTCAGTGCCGAGTGGTAACTTTGGCAACTTAACCGCAGGCTTGATTGCTAAATGGCTAGGCTTGCCGATTAAGCGTTTTATCGCCTCGACCAATGCCAACGACACCGTACCACGCTACTTGAAGAGCGGGCAATGGCAGCCGAACGCTACCGTGGCGACCTTATCCAATGCGATGGACGTGAGCCGCCCGAACAACTGGCCACGGGTGGAGGAGATCTTTAAGCGTAACGGCTGGAATTTAAGCGAACTGCACAGCGATTCGCGCAGCGATACGGCAACCGAAGCCGCACTTCAAGCGATGCAAGCCAAAGGCTATTTGTGCGAACCGCACGGTGCGATTGCTTACGATACCTTAAATGCCGATCTGCAAGCGGGCGAAACCGGTATCTTCCTTTGCACCGCCCACCCGGCGAAATTTAAAGAGAGCGTCGATCGTATTCTTGGATTAGAGCTGCCGTTGCCACAAGCGTTGGACAAACACAACAAACTGCCGTTGTTGTCCGATGAAATGGCAAATGATTTCAGTTTATTAAGGACTTATCTGTTACAGCGCTAGTGAAATATCTCGCGGAATGAGCTGACTAAAAGCGAGCCGAGTGGTTCGCTTTTGTATTTTGGGAAGCTGAAATCGCACGAATTGTTGAAAAATAAAGGACAAACCGCACTTTTATACTTTAAATCGCAAAAAATCCTTGATCTAGCCCAAATAATTTAAATAAAGTGGTAGCGTCGCCCTATAGAGGGTGTAATATGTAACAATTTAATAACAATGGATTTAGCGAAGATCTGTTGTTGAGCCATAACTTACTCTACTTACTCACTATCATAATGACGAGGTGTAATGATGTCAGATTTCTTAGCCGATTATCGAGCCCATGTTGAACAACGCTTACAGCAAGGTGTGGTTGCTAAGCCGCTGGATGCAGAACAGACCGCCCAGTTGGTGGAGCTGCTGAAAAAACCGGTGGCAGGGGAAGAGGCTTTTTTAGTCGATTTATTTGAAAACAGGGTGCCGGCAGGCGTTGACGAAGCGGCGTATGTCAAGGCCTCGTTTCTATCTGCGCTAGTGAGTGGTGATGTCAGTTCGCCGTTGATTTCGGCGCAAAGGGCGGTCGAGCTGCTTGGCACGATGCAAGGCGGCTACAATATCGAGCCGTTGCTGAAAGCGCTGGATAATCCAAAACTGGCGCCATTGGCGGCGACCGCACTCTCTTCCACCTTGCTGATGTTTGATAATTTCCATGATGTGGTAGAGAAAGCCAATGCGGGCAATGATTACGCTAAACAAGTGTTACACTCTTGGGCTGAGGCTGAATGGTATTTATCGCGCCCGAAATTAGCGGAGAAAATCACTGTAACCGTGTTTAAAGTGACCGGCGAAACCAACACCGATGATCTGTCACCGGCGCAAGATGCTTGGTCACGTCCGGATATTCCGTTGCATGCGCTGTCGATGTTAAAAAATGAACGTGAGGGCATTCAGCCTGACGAAGTCGGGGTTATCGGCCCAATCAAACAGATTGAAAAGTTAAAACAAAAAGGCTTTCCGCTGGCGTATGTCGGTGATGTAGTCGGCACCGGATCGTCGCGCAAATCAGCGACCAATTCCGTGTTGTGGTTTATGGGCGACGATATTCCGTTTGTGCCGAATAAACGTGCCGGCGGCGTGGTGCTGGGCAGCAAAATTGCACCGATTTTCTTTAATACCTTGGAAGATGCGGGGGCGTTGCCGATTGAAGTCGATGTCAACAATCTGGAAATGGGCGATGTGATCGACATTTATCCGTATCAAGGCAAAATCTGCAAACACGGCACTGAGCAAGTTTTGGCTGAGTTCAGTTTAAAAACCAATGTGTTGCTGGACGAAGTGCGTGCCGGTGGACGGATTCCGCTGATTATCGGGCGTGGACTGACCCACAAAGCCCGCTGTGAGTTGGGCTTGTCGGAAAACGATGTGTTTGCCAAACCGAAAGCCACCGAGCAGAGCAGTAAAGGCTTCACGTTGGCACAAAAAATGGTTGGGCGTGCCTGTGGCGTGGACGGCATTCGTCCGGGGCAATATTGTGAGCCAAGAATGACCTCAGTCGGCTCGCAAGACACCACCGGTCCGATGACCCGTGATGAATTGAAAGATTTGGCGTGTCTGGGTTTTTCAACCGATTTGGTGATGCAATCCTTCTGCCATACTGCGGCTTATCCAAAACCGGTGGATGTTACCACCCACCACACTTTGCCGGATTTCATTATGAACCGTGGCGGTGTGTCACTGCGTCCCGGTGATGGCATTATCCACTCGTGGCTAAACCGAATGTTGTTGCCGGATACGGTCGGCACCGGCGGCGATTCCCATACCCGTTTCCCGATTGGTATTTCCTTCCCGGCGGGTTCCGGCTTGGTGGCGTTTGCTGCGGCGACCGGCGTGATGCCGTTGGATATGCCGGAATCTGTGCTGGTGCGTTTCAGCGGCACGATGCAACCGGGAATCACGCTGCGGGATCTGGTGCATGCGATTCCGTATTATGCGATTAAGCAAGGTTTGCTGACGGTAGAGAAGAAAGGCAAGAAAAATATCTTCTCAGGGCGGATTTTAGAAATCGAAGGCTTGGAAGATCTGAAAATCGAACAGGCATTCGAACTGTCTGATGCTTCGGCGGAGCGCTCGGCGGCAGCTTGTACCATTAAGCTGGATAAAGCGCCGATTATTGAATATTTGAATTCGAATATCACACTGTTGAAATGGATGATCGCCGAAGGTTATGGCGATGTACGTACCATCGAGCGCCGGATTAAAGGCATGCAAGCGTGGCTGGCTGATCCGCAACTGATGCAAGCCGATGCTGATGCGGAATATGCAGCAGTGATTGACATTGATTTGAATGAAATCAAAGAGCCGATTCTGTGTGCGCCAAATGATCCGGATGATGCACGTAAACTGTCGGACGTTGCCGGAGATAAGATTGATGAAGTCTTTATCGGTTCTTGTATGACCAATATCGGTCACTTCCGTGCAGCGGGCAAACTGCTGGATAAATTCAAAGAGGTGATCCCAACCCGTTTATGGATTGCGCCACCGACCAAAATGGATGCAGCATTGTTGACCGAAGAGGGCTACTACAGCATTTTTGGTAAGAGTGGTGCCAGAATGGAGATGCCGGGCTGTTCCTTGTGTATGGGCAATCAGGCACGGGTGGCAAGCGGTGCAACCGTGGTATCGACCTCGACCCGCAACTTCCCGAACCGTTTGGGACAAGGGGCGAATGTGTATTTGGCGTCCGCTGAATTATCGGCAATTGCCGCCTTATTGGGGCGTTTACCAACGGTGGACGAATATCTGCGTTACGCAGCCGATCTGCAAACCGACAAAGCGGATACCTACCGTTATATGAATTTTGACCAGATCAATAGCTATGTGAAAAAAGCGGATGAAGTGATTTTTCAAACGGCGGTATAAAAATACCGCTTAAAAGTGCGGTATAAAATGTATCGTTAAGTCCGATTTAATCGGTATAATGCAATCCTCTGACTTTTTGGACAGAGGATTTTTCTTTTTTTGAAGCACTTTTTTTAGGTTATTGGGGAGAGCAAATAATGCCGCCACGCTATTTAATTATCTTTGCGGTTGTGATTTTAACTGCACAACTGTTTATTTATGTCACCAATCGTGGTCTGCGTTGGTATCTGAAACCCTACATCGGGCAAAAGTGCGGTTTTCTGCTGAGTGCGTTGCTGTGGCTGCTGCCGAATATCTTAATGGCGATCACGGCCAGTCGTGTTTTTCCACAATACAGAATCACCGCTTTTGTACTGTTTTTGCTTGCCTACGCCTTTATGCTCACGCTGGGGCTGTGGCTGATCCGTTTATTGGTAAAGCGTGTCGTCAATCCGCTTAAACTTGACCGCACTTTGCGGCTGGTAGCGCCGTTGCTGTATGTTTCGATCATTGGTTTTGGTTTATACAACGCCTACACCCCGTATGTGCAACATTATGCGATTCACAGCGACAAATTGCAGGGCAGTTTGCGTATTGGTTTAGTCAGCGATCTGCATTTAGGCAAACTGTTTGGTGCAAAACAGTTGGATAAATTAGCTGAGATTATGCAACAGCAACAGGTCGATATCATCCTGATGCCGGGCGATATTATGGATGATAATTTGACGTATTATCTGGCAGAAAATATGCAACCGCACTTGCAGAAATTGCGCGCACCGCTTGGTGTTTATGCCACTCTCGGTAATCACGATTTTTTCGGCGCACAACAACAAATTCGTCTGGCATTACAAGCCGCAGGGATCAATGTTCTGGCGGACGAAGCGGTTTCGATTGACAATCGTTTTGTGGTGGTCGGACGCAATGATCACCTTGATAAAACTCGTTTACCGCTAAATCAACTACTCGCTCATTTACCACAAGATAACCGCCTGCGGATCCTACTGGACCACCGCCCGGACGATATCATTGAAAACAGCCAATTAGCATTGGATCTGCAACTATCGGGACATGCACACAAAGGACAAGTTTTTCCGGCGAATCTGATTACCAACGTTATTTATCCGCTGGATCATGGCTATCTTAACTTAAACAACCGCCATTTTGTGGTCACCTCCGGCTACGGCTTCTGGGGCATCCCATTTCGAATCGGCTCACAAGCGGAAGTGGTGGTGATTGATATTAATCGTTAACATTAAAAGTGCGGTCAGAATGAATTGGGGATCGCTATCCTGACTTAAGGTAGTATGCATAATAAACT
>NZ_VDHB01000125.1:0-9692 GCF_006227735.1 Testudinibacter sp. 'clade 2' | reverse complement strand
TACTACAGCGGCGTTAAAAGCTGTTCGTTTAGAATGACTAAACTTCACAACTTTTGCCTTGTATTGACAAAAAACAGTCTATAGCTCAAATTATAAACAAAGATTAACAGACCCTAATTTGGGCATAAAAAAACGGGCAGATTACTGCCCGCTTTTTATCATTAGGTTAAATGCTAACTTTGTGTTTCTGAGTCCGGATCGCCAATGGCAATCGGCCTGATTAAGCCAAAGAAAGCGACAATAGCAATGGCAGATGATGCCAAACCTAAATAGACCGACAATTCATAATCCAAGCCAAAGCCAATTTGCGCATTAAACAAGAACGTAGTACAAACCGCTGTCATAAAGACTGCCGGGATTGTGGCAACCCAGTGGAATTTGGCATAGCGATACAGATAAGCCGCTGCAACCCACAACATCACCGTTGCCGTAGTTTGGTTTGCCCAACCAAAATAACGCCACAAAATTTGGAAATCAATTTTAGAGACCACAAAACCAATTGCAAACAACGGAATCGCAATCAACAAACGTTTTGGCAAGCTACGTTGTTCTAATTTGAAGAAATCAGCAATCAGCAAACGTGCTGCACGGAATGCGGTATCGCCAGAAGTGATTGGCAACACGACTACGCCCAGTACCGCCAGAATTCCACCGAATACGCCCAACATACCAATAGCCGAGTCATACACCACTTTCGACGGCGTACCCGCCGCAATTGCCGCATTCATTGCTTCGGAAGATTCATAGAAACTCAAACCGACCATACACCAAATTAACGCAATTACCCCTTCACCAATCATCGCACCGTAGAAGATAAAGCGTCCTTCGTTCTCATTTTGGGTACAACGTGCCATCAATGGCGTTTGAGTTGCATGGAAACCGGAAATCGCGCCACAGGCAATAGTGATGAACAACAACGGCCAAATCGGCAGATCTTTCGGATGTAAATTCTGTAAGAAAGTGCCAAAATCAACGTCCATCCCCACACTGCGGAACAGCGGAATGCCTTCGAAAAATAAACCGAACAGCATGCCTACGGTCATAAACAACAGCAACGCCCCGAATAGCGGATAAATCCGTCCGATGATTTTGTCAATCGGTACTAGGGTTGCCAGTAAATAGTAGATAAAGATAACACTAGTCCAGATGACTAAAATAGTTCCGCTGCTGACACCGGATTCCTCATTTACTGCACCTGCCCCCACAGACCCGGAGCTCATTACTTCGGTTGTAATATTGGTCAGCAATGATGCAGGGCTGGCAACAAAGACCACACCGACCAGTAATAGCAGCAAAATCGCCAATACATTCATAAAGTGCTTGGCGGGTGCACCTAAATATTTGCCCGCCAAAAACGGAATATTGGCACCTTTATTACGGATACTCAGCATGCCACAAAAATAATCGTGCACCGCTCCGGCAAAAATACAACCGAATACAATCCACAACATCGCCACAGGACCATACAATGCCCCTAAAATCGGACCAAAAATCGGGCCGGTTCCGGCAATATTCAATAGCTGAATCAACCAGATTTTTTTCTTCGACATCGGCACATAGTCAACGCCATCAGCCATATGGTGGGCTGGTGTGGCTCGTGCCGGGTTGATTTTGAAAATCTTTTCAATAATCTTGCCATACACGAAATAACCGGCCAGCAATAAGCCTACACAAATGAGAAACCATAACATAATCAATACTCCAAAAAAGGAAGACATAAAGACGCTGGCATTCTAACAGAATTCGCAATAGGTGAAAGAATTGTAAATAGATAGTACGTTTTTTTGCACAAAAATGTGACAAGTCGCACATTTTTAATACATAAAAATAAGATAGGCAAAGTGCGGTTGTGCTATCTGCTGATTCAATAAAACCGCACTTTAATAATTTGGAGGTTAACGCTAAATAAAAAACGGCTCCGGATCAATCCTCTTTTTTTGCTGGTTTTTCCAGTTCCGGATCTTGTTTGATAATCGGCACACAGCGCCGGCAACCACCACCTTGATCAACGCCCATCTCTTTGCATAGCTGGTTGTATTTCTCCAATAGGGTTTTGAACAGCCCTTTTTTGCCTGATGTTTGCTTATCGCCCACCATTTTCCTTTCCTCCGGCTTCAGTATTAACTTTGCTTAATCCCTGAAATTATTAAACTGGAACGGCTGTCCCAACTCTGCACCTTTCACCAGTTGAATCACCGCTTGCAAATCATCACGCGATTTGCCGGTCACCCGCACTTGATCACCTTGAATCTGGGTTTGCACTTTGATTTTGGCGTCTTTCACCAGCTTGGTGATTTTCTTCGCCATCTCGCTTTCAATCCCTTGTTTGATCTTCACTTCTTTACTGTAAATCTTGCCGCTATGCTCAAACTGCTCGTCAATATCCAATGAATTATGCTCAATGCCACGCTTAATCATCGCACTGCGCAAAATATCCAGCAATTGTTCCACCTGAAAATCCGATTCGCTGCTGACTTTGATTTTGACATCTTTTTCGTTCAGCTCAATTGCGGCTTGTACGTTTTTGAAATCCCAGCGGTTAGTCAAATCACGATTGGCATTTTCTACTGCATTGCGTACTTCGTGTACGGTCACTTCGGATACAATATCAAAAGAAGGCATAATTTATTTCTCCTCAATCTCAAATTTATGTTCAAATTTATGGTTTTTACTAGGGTCTGTTGATGTTTGCAAACGTTGATTGGCTTCCAATAATAGCAAAAGTGCGGTCAAATCGCTGTAATTAATCACAATCTGCGCCTGTTGTTGCACTTTCGGTTTGGCATGAAAAGCAATGCCCAAGCCCGCTTGTGCCAACATCGGCAAGTCATTTGCACCGTCGCCAATCGCAATCGTCTGTTGTTTGTTTAAGCCGAATTGTTCACGCAAATCGTTGAGGGTTTGCGCTTTAAAGTTCGCATCAACCACCTGCCCGATCACTTGTCCTGTCAGCACGCCGTCGATAATTTCCAGTTGATTCGACACGGCAGCATCGAGTTTTAACGTTTGCTTTAAATAATCGGCAAAATAAGTGAAGCCACCGGAAGCAATCGCGGTGTGCCAACCGTGCTGCTGCAATACTTGCAACAGCCGCTCTAAACCGGGCATTAACGGTAACTTTGACCGCACTTGCTGCAAAATCGCCTCTGGCGCACCTTGCAGCGTACCCACGCGACGGCGCAGGCTTTGTTCAAAATCTAATTCACCGCGCATCGCCTGTTCGGTGATTTCAGACACCAATTCACCACAGCCTGCCAATTTGGCAATTTCGTCAATACATTCAATTTGAATCGCAGTAGAATCCATGTCCATCACCAGCAATCCAGCCGTCTGCAACCGCACTTCGCCGTTCAACAACGCCAAATCCAAGCCAAATTGATTGGCAACATTCAGCCATTCACGCTGATAATGCCCGCGCAAAATCACTGCTGCCATTTGCTCACTTGACCAAGCATCACACAGCCACAACGGCTGCCGGATTTGCTCCGCAAAAGCAAGCAACGTGGTTTTATCTAAACGTTTACCGTACAAAACAAACGGCTGCACCGCACTTGATGTGGTTGGTTTTCCATTCAATTCAGCCGGTAACGTTGTCCAAAAATCAGTTATCGTATTCAGATTGTGTTGTGACATACTCGTTCCAAGTTATTTTACTGTGCTATAATCCGTCGCTATTAATAGCACAATTTCACGCATTTGAACATTTATAAGAGGCAACGTTGGTCTATTTGAATAAAGAAAAAGTCATCAAATCAGTGCTGTTACTGACGATCATTTTAGCCTGCGGCGCCATTCTCAGTGTGATTTTGTATGGCGTAAACCAGTTTAAGGTCGGCTCGCAGCTCGCCAGTGTCAATCAGGTCTCCTATCTGTCGCACACTTTGGTTCGACAACAGGCAAATCTGATGTCGGTGCTGTTGGCAAACAATGCCAAACCGGAAAGTTTAAGTGACAGTTTGGATCAATTCCAAATGCAGGAATTTGTGCTGGACGCTACCGTATATTCGCCGCAAGGCGCTATTTTGGCACAAAGCAGCAATCCGTTTAATTTTCGTGCCCGCATTGGCTTGGACGCCACCAACGATAGCGAAATCAATAGCACCCAACAAATTGTCGAGCCGATTTATTCCGCCCGCGGCTTGCTCGGCTATCTGCGCGTGACCTTTGACACCCAATACGGACAAACTACCCAAGAAAAAATCAACTCACTGTTTCACCATCTCTACGGCGAGTTAATCATCGTGTTTCTCTGTGGCATATTGTTTGCCAGCAGCCTTCACTATTTTTTGCGCAAACGACGCAAAACCGTCGTCACACATAAAGTCGAGCCAAGTGCGGTCAGTAAAGCCAGCAGCCATGCTGCACAAGCGTTCCATTCCAAACGGCGGCGCTTTCGGGTGTAATCGCCCATAAATACGCTTTTTGGGCAGCAAAAAACCGCACTTTAAAAGTGCGGTTTCCAATTTAAACCGTTTTAAACGACAAATAGAATTAGGCTGCCAATTTTTTGATATGAGCAGATAATTTAGATTTGTGGTTAGCCGCTTTATTGGCGTGGATCAGGCCTTTAGAAGCCATTCTGTCCACCACTTTTTGCATTTCGACAAATGCGGTTTCGGCTGCGGATTTGTCACCGGTTGCTACGGCTGCGTAGGCTTTTTTGATGTAAGTACGCATCATAGAACGTTGACTTGCATTGTGCTGACGGCGTTTTTCAGATTGAATCGCACGTTTTTTCGCTGACTTGATATTAGCCAAGGTCAAACTCCCAAGAATTTCTGTAAAAAATGGACATAAAAATAAAGGCGTAAAATATGCCTGCTTTCTATGCGTTTGTCAAATAGTAATATGCACTTTGTTCGTTATCGCCGTGTATTGCCGCAACAAGACACGATTTAGGGTTGTAGCCACAGCGAAAACAGGGTTCGGACAAAAGAGCCACTTTCGCCATCTTTTCCCCACTTCACATGCTCTACCTTACACATAGGGGCGCAATTTTAGCAGTTTTTTTATGTGGAATATAGCTAAAAAACAAATTTTCTATACAATTAGCCCAATCATTCAACTTAAGTCGTTCAACTTATTCTGCCATCAGAGATCCTGTTTTGAGTAAACCGTTATTGAAATCCGGCATTATCGTCAGCAGCATGACCCTGTTGTCACGCGTACTCGGGCTAATCCGCGACGTGGTGATCGCCAATCTGCTCGGTGCCGGTGCCGCAGCCGATATTTTCTTATTTGCCAACCGCATTCCAAATTTCCTGCGCCGGTTATTTGCCGAAGGCGCTTTTTCGCAAGCCTTTATTCCGGTATTGGCGGAATATCGCAAAGAAGGTGATCTCAGCCAAACGCAGGAATTTGTCGCCAAAGTGAATGGCACGCTCGGCGGTTTGGTGGCGATTGTCACCATTGTCGCCATGGTCGGCTCGCCGGTGATCGCTGCGATTTTCGGTACCGGTTGGTTTATGGATTGGCTCAATGACGGGGCGAACGGCTATAAATATGAGCAAGCGTCGTTGCTGCTGAAAATCACCTTTCCTTATTTATGGTTTATCACTTTGGTTGCGCTGTCGGGTGCGATTTTAAATACACTCGGCAAATTCGGCGTGATGGCGTTTTCGCCGGTGTTGCTCAATATTGCGATGATTGCCACCGCACTTTTCCTGGCACCACGGATGGAAAGCCCCGATCTGGCGCTGGCAATCGGTATTTTTCTCGGCGGCTTACTCCAATTTCTATTCCAAATTCCGTTTTTAAAACAAGCCAAAATGCTGGTGAAGCCGAAATGGGCGTGGCACGATCCGGGTGTAAAAAAGATCCGCACCTTGATGATTCCGGCACTGTTCGGGGTCTCGGTTAGCCAAATTAACTTGTTGTTAGACACCTTTATCGCCAGTTTTTTGATGACCGGTTCCATCAGTTGGCTATATTATTCTGACCGCCTGCTCGAATTTCCGCTAGGGCTGTTCGGCATTGCGATTTCCACTGTGATTCTGCCAACTCTCGCGCGCCACCACGTGCACAAGCAAGGAAACGAGGTGGTCAGCCAAGAATTCCGCAACACCATGGATTGGGGCGTGCGCATGATTTTACTGCTCGGCATTCCGGCCGCAATCGGGATCGCAATTTTGGCACAGCCGATGTTGATGGCGCTGTTTATGCGTGGCAGTTTTTTACTCAGCGATGTAATCGCCGCATCCTATTCGTTGTGGGCGTTCACCAGTGCCCTGCTTAGTTATATGTTGATTAAAATTCTCGCCAACGGTTACTATGCACGACAAAATACCAAAACACCGGTGCGCTACGGTATTATCGCCATGGTGAGTAATATGGGCTTTAACCTGTTGGCAATTCCGTTCGGCTACGTCGGTTTGGCGATTGCCTCCGCCATGTCCTCCACCTTGAACGCCTATCTGCTGTATCACGGACTTGCCAAAGCCGGCGTCTACCGCTTAAGCAAAACGACGCTGATTTTTGCCCTGCGCCTGCTCGCCTCAGCGCTCGGCATGGGCGCATTTCTGTTCTACTATTCTCCAACGCTCAACACTTGGGCAGCAATGGGATTATTCAGCCGTATTCATTGGTTGATCTGGTTGGTTTGTGGCGCCGGTTTGGTCTATTTTATCTTGCTGGCACTGTTCGGCGTGCGCAAACAGCATTTTCGCCATTAATGATCAGGATAAACTATGCAATTAATTCGTGGAATTTATAATTTACCCTTACTGCCACAAGGCTGTGCGCTGACCATTGGCAATTTCGACGGCTGCCATTTGGGGCATCAACAAATTCTGGCGCACTTGAAACAAAAGGCGCAGCAGCTGGGCTTGCCGACAGTAGTAATGTTATTTGAACCGCAGCCAAATGAGTTTTTTTCCGCCACAAACGCCCCGGCGCGACTGATGCGCTTGCGTGATAAATTGCTGTTTTTACAGCAAGCCGGCATTGATTATGTGCTGTGCGTGCGCTTCAACCGCACTTTTGCTAATCTGAGCGCCGATCAATTTATCCAACAGTATTTGGTCGAAAAACTACAGGTAAAATTCCTCAGTATCGGCGACGATTTCCAATTCGGCGCACAACGGCAAGGCAATTTTCAGACGCTATTAAACGCCGGTGCAAAGTGCGGTTTTGAAGTGGAAAACAACGACAGTTTCGCGCTGAATAACCAACGTATCAGCAGCACTTTAATCCGTAAAGCACTCGCCGAGGATGATTTGGCGCTTGCCGAAGCGATGTTAGGCAAGCCGTACAGCATTGGCGGACGAGTGGCGCACGGCAATAAGTTAGGACGCACCATCGGCTTCCCCACTGCCAATATCCACCTGCACCGCCAAGTCAACCCGATTCAAGGGGTGTATGCGGTTGAAATTATCAACAAGTGCGGTCAACAGCATTTCGGCGTTGCCAATATCGGCAACCGCCCCACCGTCGATGGCAGCACACGCCCGCTACTGGAAGTGCATATTTTTGATTTCAATGGCAATTTATACGGACAACCCTTAGAGATCATCTTACGCAAAAAAATCCGCAACGAAATTAAATTCGCTGATTTTGCCCGGTTAACACAACAAATCGCTAAAGATGTACAGACGGCAAAAGATTTTTTTAAATTAAACGGTTAGGTGTACTGTACGCTAATGGACAAGGCGTTAAACAAAACTTTCAGCTCGCAAAATCTTGGTTTGGCAAAGCCTGTGATAACGCGATCAACTTGGTTGTAATAATTATCGTAAACTCAATAAGCAAGGTTATTAAAGATCAAAGTGCGGTCTGAAAACCGCACTTTACCGATTCACAATTTTAGCATCAAAATCATATCGTCCAACGGCGATAGGCTGAAACCATGCGCCAAGTAAAATTGCTTGGCGTTTTCGTTTAAGGCGTGAACCAATAAAGCACGCACACCGACTTGCTCGCTGATGCGATGCACACGCAGAATCACATCTTTCAACAAACCTGCGCCGAAATGCTGATCTTGCAAACGCTGATCCACCGCTAAACGCCCTAAAACAATCACTGGGATCGGATTTGGCATATTGCGTCTGATCTTGCCGGTTGCGGCTTGGTGGGTTATCGAGCCTGAGGCGATGGCATAATACGCCACCACAGTGTGGCTCTCATCACACACCACAAAAGTTCGACTAGCTCGGCTCAACTGATTTTTGAGTGCGTTTTTCTGTAACCAGTGATCTAAAATCGGCTCGCCGCAAACAAAATCCTGCACTCGATGCTTGGAGGTTAAAGGTTCAGGAGCACAATATTTCATTGTATTAGCCGCTATTCCCAAGGAGTGCGACGATTCAACAATTTTTCCAGTTGAGGATTACTCGCAATCGGCTCATCCAACAACTGCACAAACCGGTTAAAACGCTCATCATCAAGCTGAAACAAGGTTTGATCCAAAATGACATTTTTAGCATACGCACAACTGACCTCTAACATAAAATCAGAACGGGTTTTGCCTAGCAAGGCTGCCGCCTGATCGATCAACTCACGCTGATTCGGCATTGCACGTAAATTTATTGGGGCGCTACGCATAAGAAACTCCAAAATATACAATCAATATACAAATATTAGCACTCTTTTTAAGCGGGTCAAGTCTTCCGCAAAAACTATCGAAAATTAACCGCACTTTGCGTATAATATGGCGATTATTTGCTTAAAAACATGGAATGAATGATGTCTAACGAAAATACTGACTACAAAAACACGCTGAATCTGCCGGAGACCGGCTTTCCGATGCGTGGCGATCTGGCAAAACGCGAGCCGAAAATGCTGGAAAACTGGTATCAAAAATCGCTGTACCAAAAAATTCGCCAAGCGGCAAAAGGCAAAAAAAGTTTTATCCTGCATGACGGCCCTCCCTACGCCAATGGCACATTGCATATCGGACACGCAGTCAACAAAATTTTAAAAGATGTGATCATCAAATCTAAAACCGCACTGGGCTACGATTCGCCATATGTTCCGGGTTGGGACTGTCACGGCTTGCCGATTGAACTGAAAGTCGAGGGCTTGGTCGGCAAACCGAACCAAAAAATCAGCGCCGCCGAATTCCGTGAAGAGTGCCGCAAATACGCTGCCAGCCAAGTGGAAGGACAGAAAGCTGACTTTATCCGTTTCGGTGTTTTAGGCGATTGGGACAATCCATATCTGACCATGAATTTTGATACCGAAGCCAATATTATCCGCACGTTGGGCAAGGTGATCAAAAACGGGCATTTGTACAAAGGCTACAAACCGGTGCATTGGTGCTTGGACTGCGCGTCCTCCTTGGCGGAAGCGGAAGTGGAATACGAAGAACACAAATCACCATCGATTTATGTGCGTTTTGCCGCTGACGAGCAAAGTGCGGTTGCGGCTAAATTTAATGCTGGTGGCAACGGCAAGATCTCAGCCGTAATTTGGACCACGACACCGTGGACTTTGCCGTCAAATAAAGCCATCTCAATCAACCCTGAACTTGATTATCAACTGGTTCAACTCAACGGTGAACAACCGGAGCGGTTGATTTTGGTAAAAGAGCTGGTAGAAGCCACAATGCAGGCGTTGGCGATCAGCGACTATGCGGTGTTAGGCGAAGCCAAAGGCAGTGATTTAGAGCTACTGAGCTTTAAGCACCCGTTCTATGATTACAGTGTGCCGTTTATCTTGGGCGACCACGTCACCACCGAAGCCGGTACCGGCTTGGT
>NZ_VDHB01000124.1:0-5633 GCF_006227735.1 Testudinibacter sp. 'clade 2' | reverse complement strand
GTTATAACGTTGGATTATTGATGAGAGAAAAGTTTAGATTTAATAATTCTTCAACGAGATTTTGAATCCAATCGACTAACTCTTCGTGACAATAGATCCCATTTTGAGTAAGTGTAAGTTATAATATAGGATAACTACCTGAATTATCATAAATATAACTGGTATCAGCGAGACGAATAGCGTGGATCAAGTTTTCTCTGCTTTCAATAAAGCGTTTACGAATTAAATCTCCATCAATCCAATGCCCACCAGCAGCAACACGATTTGTTACACGCTCAATATTCAGATCCGGGTCTTTTAGTCCGACATAATTTAGAATAACTTCAAATTCAGCTTGCTTAGCTTTTGCAATACGTTGCAACACCGATATTCCTGATAACGTGGATTCCATTGAAAAAGAGGTGGGTTCTTTAATCGCTTGCTGATATAGTCTGAGGGATTTTTTGCCAGCTTGGATATCTGCTGCTCTGGGATTGTTAGGGTTGATCTCTTTAGCAATGTGATCTGAATCAATAATCACATTTACGCTATCGTGATTAAATTGGCGTAAAGTAGACTTTCCTGCGCCATTTGTGCCGCAGTAAAAAATAGCTTTAACGTTATTTTTTGGCATGTTTAATAATCTTTTCCGTCCCGTCGGGATAATGATTAACAATATTGCCCTGCTTATCCATATAGCAAACTACTTCATCTTTCATTTTTTCATTCATCCACGCGGTAAAAGTAGCTTTTAAAATGGCTTGTTTTCGTTCGATTTGTCTTAATTTTTCTATATCCATACTTTACTTCCGTATGTGCTGCTCGGCTGCTGTTAGCATACTGCGATTTTTACGCAATAGCAACTTGCCAAAAACGGCTAACTTCATTATTCTTGCTGAAATTTATGTGTGGAAAACAGGGGAAACATGATGGCAGATCAGAAAGTACAAGAGACGATTTTTAGCAAGATTATCCGGCGCGAAATTGCGGCGGATATTGTGTATCAGGACGAGTTGGTTACTGCTTTTCGTGATATTTCGCCACAGGCGCCAACGCATATTTTGATTATCCCGAACAAACTGATTCCGACGGTTAATGCGGTGTCGGCGGAAGATGAACAGGCGTTGGGGCGTTTATTTGTGGTGGCGGCCAAGCTTGCAGCGCAGCAGGGTATTGCCGAAGACGGTTATCGCTTGATTGTCAATTGCAATCAGCATGGTGGACAAGAGGTTTTTCATTTGCATATGCATTTGCTGGGCGGGAAAAAATTAGGGGCTATGTTATCTAACTAAAAGTGTTATCTAACTAAAAGTGTTATCTAACTAAAAGTGTTATCTAAATAAAAATGTTATCTAAATAAATGTAAGCTAAATCAAAGTGCGGTCTTATTCAATACAAGGATACAAAATGAAACGGTTTTTAAGTTTGTTGGTTTGCAGCATGCTGCTTGTCGCCTGTTCTAGCGCACCTCCGCGCTATTTGGCGGATAGCCAGCCGATTGTCAATATTGATTCGGCAGTTGCAGCAGCAACCAACATCAATGCCGGTAGCCAACAAGTGACACTGACAAACTTGAGCCGACAATTGCTGGCGTTGCAATATCAGATCACTTGGTATGACCAAGACGGCGTGACCCAGCTCAGTAACTGGGCGCAATTACCGCCATGGACAAAAATAGTGCTGCAAGGCGGGCAGGCGGAACGTATTCCGTTGCAAAAGCCGACCCAAACCAGTACCAATTATCGTATTTATATTAAAGGCGCAGAATAATCGTTATGTTATTAGCGGATATTTTACAAGCCGAATTTTGGCAGGGCGAAGTGGTTAGCTGCAAAGCCTTGGGTGGCTTAAGCGGTGGCAGTTATTGCGTCACGGTACAGCATAAAAAATCGCGTAAGCAGCGGTTTTTATTACGACTGCAAACTGAGACGTCGCAACGCCTTGGCTCAATGCGCCGGCTTGAAGGTGATATATTGTTTAACTTACAAGCATTGCCGTTCGTGCCAAAAGTTTTTTATCAAGGCGAGGATTTTTTGGTGTTGAGATGGATTAGCGGGCGGGTGTTGGGCAAGTGGCGCAATGAAACGTTAAGCGCATTGGCGCAGCGTTTGCAAAGTTTGCATCATTATTCGGTACTGCACGGGAGCAAACTCGGCGTGTTACCGCAGTTGGATCTGATCCAGCAAATTTTCTTTTTATTGCAGCAATTGCCTGCGGAGCAGCAAGGCAATTGGTTGCTGATGCTAGATAAACTCACGCCGTTTCAAGAAAATGAGATTCAAGTGGTGGCGCACCACGATCTACATTTGCAAAATTTAGTGAACAGTCAAAACAGCGGTTTGAGTATCATCGACTGGGAATACGCCGCCTTGTCCAATCCGGCGTTGGAGCTGGCATTTTTCTTTGTTAGTAATAACTTAACAGAAAAACAGCAGCGCTATTTTTTAGCACAATATTTGAAAAACAATAGCTTGATCAGCGAAGATCGCACTTTCACCCAATCGATTGCCAGCTATTTTCCTTGGGTGAAATTGCTTAATCAATTGTGGCTGAAGGTTCAGCAAACGACAGCGCTCGACACAGAGGCAGGAGTATTGCGATGACAACATTATTAATCGATTTACAGGCTTATGAATTGACCGCCGAAGAGGTGGAATTGCTACAACATCCGTTGGTGGCGGGGCTGATTTTGTTCAGCCGTAATTTTCATGATCGCCGACAATTGCAAGCCTTGATCCAAGCCGTGCGACAACAAGTGAAAAAACCACTGTTGATTACGGTTGATCAAGAAGGCGGACGCGTGCAGCGTTTTCGCGAGGGCTTCAGCCGATTACCGGCTATGCAGTCCTTTGCCTTGATGGAAACAGACCCCCAGCAACAACGACAGTTGGCACAAGAGGCTGGTTGGCTGATGGCGGCGGAAATGACGGCGCTGGATATTGATCTGAGCTTTGCGCCGGTGCTGGATCTGGGTCATCAAAGCAAGGCGATTGGCGATCGCAGTTTTGGCGAAGATGTAAACTTGGTGGTGGCGTTGGCAGAAGCATTTATCGACGGTATGGCGCAAGCCGGAATGGCGGCAACCGGCAAACATTTTCCGGGGCACGGGCATGTGATTGCCGATTCTCATCTGGAAACGCCAATCGATAATCGTCCGAAAGAAACGATTTTTGCCGAAGATGTGCAACCGTTTGCCCGTTTGAGCAATGCCGGAAAATTGCAGGCAGTGATGCCGGCGCATGTGATTTACAGCCAATGTGACAGCCAGCCGGCGAGCGGTTCAGCGTATTGGCTGCAAACAGTATTACGCCAACAGCTGGGTTTTGATGGTGCCATTTTCTCTGATGATCTGGGTATGAAAGGTGCCGGTTTTATGGGCGGTTTTGTCGAGCGCTGTCAAGCTTCGCTGCAAGCCGGTTGTGACTTGCTGCTGTTGTGCAATGAGCGTGAGGGCGTGATTCAGGTGCTGGATAATTTGCGACACTCAGCGACAGCAGCAAGCCAAGTGCGGTTACACCAGCTATTCAAGCGAAAAACGATTGATTGGAAGGCATTGCAGGCGACCAGTCGCTGGGTTGATGCCAACCGCACTTTGGACCGATTGCAGCAGCAGTGGCTTGATGTTAAATATGCCTAATTTGTTATCTTGTCAGCATTTTCAACAGCGGCAATGCGGCTCTTGCCAATGGCTTGAGTTGCCCTATGCACAACAATTGGCACGCAAACAGCAGCATCTGCAACGGCAGTTGGCGGCGTTTGATTTGCGTGCAACACAATGGATTGAGCCGTTTTGCTCTGAGTTAAGTCAATTTCGCAATAAAGCCAAAATGGTGGTCAGTGGCAGTGTCGAGCGCCCGATTTTAGGCATTGTCAACGATCCGAATGATCCGCAAAGTGCGGTTGATTTATGTGATTGCCCACTTTATCCGTCACGTTTTCAAGCGATGTTTCCGGTATTGAAAGATTTTATCGCCCGAGCTGGTCTAGTGCCGTATAACCTACAAAAGCGCAAAGGTGAATTGAAATATATTTTGCTGACTGAGAGCCGTTACAGCGAGAAATTGATGTTGCGGTTGGTGCTGCGCAGTGAGGTAAAACTGGCGTTAATTCGGCGTGAATTGGATGGTTTATTACAGAGCTTGCCACAATTGGCAGTAGTCTCGTTGAATATTCAGCCGCAGCACGCGGCAATTTTAGAGGGCGAACAGGAAATTTTTCTAACCGAGCAACAGGTGTTGGAAGAACGGTTTAACGGTATTCCGCTGTTCATTCGCCCACAAGGATTTTTTCAAACCAACCCACAAGTGGCGAGCGCACTTTATCATCAAGCGCAAGATTGGCTGCGTACACTGCCGATTTCAAACTTTTGGGATCTTTTTTGTGGTGTCGGTGGTTTTGGATTGCATTGTTTAGCAGCGTTGCGGCAAGCGCAGCCGGATAAGATTATTTCATTGATCGGCATTGAAATTTCTGCCTCAGCCATTGCCAGCGCCCGTTTATCACTTGAACAATCGGGTTTAAGTCCGGCAGAGCAAAGTGCGGTCAGTTTTCAGTCGCTTGATTCTGCTACCTTTGCCATCGACGACGAGAGCCGGCAAAAACCGCAGTTGGTGATTGTCAACCCACCACGACGTGGCATCGGCAGCGAATTAGCCGCTTTTTTAAATGATTTTGCCCCTGACTATATTTTATATTCTAGCTGTAATGCCGTGAGTATGGGCAAGGATTTGCTACAGCTCAGTGATTACCGGATCAGCAAAATACGCCTGTTCGATATGTTCCCACATACCCATCATTATGAAGTTTTGTTGTTGTTACAACACAAAGCGCTGACCTCTACTTTGCCCATTTCCGCATAGTCGACCGCACTTTGCATAAGATTTAAGGTGCTACAGCATTATCAATAACCACGGTGACGTTAGCGGATCGAGTATAAGGATCGGCTTTTACGGTGTCGATTCTCTTCGTTTCAAGAACAATTTTTTGCGGTAGCACCGCTTTCATATTTTCTTCCGGTAGTATGCATTGTAACGCAAAATCTCGGATATAGCCCTGATTGACTTGTTTGGTATAGGTTTCGATGTTTTGTTGTGATAAGCCCATCGGGCTAGATAACATAAGAAGGGGCATCAAACCGATTAGAAATGTATTTTTTACTATTTGATGATTATTCAATTTATGTTCTCCATCAGGAATATTTTTAGCAAGATATTGTAGAGTTTGAATTTTGAGATACTGATTTTGGCGTCCAGCAATCAGTACTAAAAGTGTAAAGTGCGGTCTGCTGAATAAAATAGAGAAGATAAAAAAACGAAAACGCTTGCCTACGCCAAACAGATTGGGTTGACTTGCTTGCTTGCTTGCTTGCTTGCTTGCTTGCTTGCTTGCTTGCTTGCTTGCTTGCTTGCTTGCTGGTAGGGATCGTTTGCTCTTGATTCACGATAATCCGTATTACGCTCTGATTAAATTATTTTCGCATTAAAACATTTTTTTACATAAATTGCAATAATTGTACTGTTTCAGGGTTGATTGAGATTTTTTAGTGGAGTTTTTAGTGGAATAAATTGGTGAGATAGTAGTAATGTAAAGAGGATAGAGGATAGAGGAAAGAGGAAAGAGGCTATTAAGTTTAATAGCCTCAGATTATTGACAAA
>NZ_VDHB01000123.1:0-3884 GCF_006227735.1 Testudinibacter sp. 'clade 2' | reverse complement strand
TGTCAATAATCTGAAACCGAATCCAAACAGATTCGGTTTTTCATCAATGATAAAGTGCGGTTAGCTTAGTTTTTCGCTTTTTCCGCTGCTTTGACGATCACCGCAAAGGCAGCGGCTTTCAACGAAGCACCACCGACCAAAGCGCCGTCGATATCCGGTTGGGTGAACAGCTCCGCTGCGTTGGCATCGTTGACTGAGCCGCCGTATTGTAAAATCACTTGTTCAGCCACTGCCTTGTCTTGTTTGGCGATGTGATCACGAATAAATTTGTGTACCGCTTGCGCTTGCGCCGGGGTGGCGGATTTGCCAGTGCCGATCGCCCACACTGGTTCATAGGCAATTACTGCGCCGTTGAAGGCTTCTGCGCCTAAGCTGTTCAGCACCGCATCAATTTGACGGGCGCAGACCGCTTCGGTTTGACCCGCTTCGTTTTCGGATTCGGTTTCACCGATGCACAATACCGGAATCAAGCCCGCCGCTTTCAGTGCCGCAAATTTTTTGGCAATGAATTCATCGCTCTCTTTGTGGTAAGTGCGGCGCTCAGAGTGACCGATAATAATATATTTTGCGCCAAAATCTTTTAACATCTCGGTGGAAGTATCACCGGTGAACGCACCAGATACGTTGGTATCCACATTTTGTGCACCCAACACGATGTTACTGCCTTGCAGAGCGGCTTCCGCTTCCGCCAAATACATCAACGGCGGTGCGATTGCCACATCACAGCCTTTGACCTCAGCCAATTCCGCTTTCAACCCGGCGATCAATTCGCGGGTCATTGCTTTGCTGCCGTTTAATTTCCAGTTACCCATCACTAAAGGACGACGTGCCATTTTTTGCTCCTTGCAAACTTAAGGTTAATGAATAAAAAAGTGTTTTCACTATAGCAAAATTGGCTTTGAATTGCTTTTTATAAGCGAAAAAATTTTGGATTTTTTACTTTTTTGTTGTTTTTTATTTAACAACAGATGATTCTTGCTTATAAAAACGCTACAATTCGCCACAGAAATGGTTAATTTAGAGGCAATTATGCGGATATTTAAAGCCGAATTATGGAATCTTGAACTGATTTTACCCTTGTTTGAACAATATCGCTGCGAACGGGGAATGAACGAAAATGCAGAGCGGGCACTGAGCTTTTTAGCAAATCGCATCCGCTTCAGTGAAAGTATTCTGTTTATTGCCATTGATAATCAACAACAAGCCGTCGGCTTTGTGCAACTCTATCCCCGCCTCTCGTCGTTACGCCTGCAACGCTATTGGCAACTGACTGATATTTTCGCTTCTGACAACGCCCAACGACAGCATATTATGCAAGCACTGCTACAAAAGAGCCGCGACTTTGTCAGCTTTACCCAAAGTAATCTATTGGTGGTGGAAAGCACACCGCAACAACGGGAATTTTGGCAAGAACAGGGATTTAAACTTAACCCGAATAAAGGGGTGTTTGAAGTGCAGTTATAAAGTGCGGTTTTGAGTATAAATACTTTATAAATATCCCACACCTCACACAACTGATCTGCACCCCAAAAGTTGGACTTCTAAACCAACTGACTAAGGTGCAGATTTTTTATGACTAAATATACTCAAGTATTGAAACAACAAATCGTTGAATATTATTTTCAACATCATCAATCTATTAGCAAAACCTCAAAATATTTTCAGATTGACCAACACTGTATTCGTCACTGGGTTGCGCAATATCAACATGCGGGCTCAAATGGCTTACGAGTCAAACATACTGCCCGAAAATTTACCGTTGAAGAAAAGCTTCAAGCCGTCAAATTAGCCCAGGAAGGGCGGTTCACCCTCGAACAAATCGCCTTAACATTGGGTATCTCAGAAGGTAGTGTGATTTCTAAATGGTTGCAACGATTCAAAAAATTTGGCATAAATGGGTTAATAGATAAAGCAAAAGGTCGCCCCACGATGAATAAATCCAAGAAATCTAAGAACCCCAAAAAACAGACAAAACCACTGACTGGTTTAGAAGAACTCGAACAAGAGAATTTACGTTTACGTGCGGAGAATGTCTTTTTTATATGAACCTGTATATTCTAACTTTTGGGTCGGATTTATTCCATTTTTATTATATAGGGCATTGCTATTACTATAATCAAGACCTCCATTTTTCGTCTTAGTAACACCTGTAAATCCTCGTTCTTTTAATTTATCTAATGGACACTTAGCTAATCCCCATGGATCACCCCAATCCCACGGATTCTGAACTGTAGTGATCCATTAATTTAACAGTCTCGGATAAGTTGTTTTTGTAAAAACGGGCGGTAAGCCATTATTGTAGCGATTCGTCATCGTAATATTGTCCGGCGAATAATAAGTTCGGGTCAAGCGGGCTTTTGTATTCAAAGTGGGACAAGCGATGGCGTAGCGGTAAGCCCCAAAGTGCGGTTTGGGGTTTACGCCAGGCACGTTTGCCGTCAGGTGCGAACAGTGCCAGCGGCTGTCCGTTGTTTTGACACACGGCATAGTGGGTTTGATTCTTCCCTACGCGGCGGCTGCCGTCAATGCCTTGCTCGATTTCAGAGTATTGGTCTTGTTGCGCCAATAGTTCCCAACCGTGGAACACACTATGTCTGCTACTTTCAATTCGCTGCTGTTTTTCGGTTTCGCAGTAGGCAAGTTGGTCACCGTCCCACACATACCGCACTTTGATATTTTGTTCCGGACAGGCTTTCTCGATTCGTCTGCCGATGCCGTCGTATTTGTAATACCAGGTGTAACTGCGTCCGCCGAGTTTGCCTTTGCCGGTGAAGACGGTGAGTTGGTTAAAGCCGTTCCAGCGGTAGTGGCTTTCGCCCGTGCGGTAGCCGTCTTCCTCCGTGGTTTTACGGATAAGCCGTCCGGCTGCATCATAAGTGTAATGGTCGTTATGTAACCGTTGGAGTTTATGTCCCGGTTGGTAAATATCGTGATGGTCAATCAGTTGTTGTTCAGGATAGTTGCGGTCAAACGGGTCAAGGGTGATACCGTCGGTTGTACCGACTTGACGTTGGCTAAGGTAGCCGCAGCTGTCATAGTGATAGCGTTCCCGGGTGTGGTTGCGGTTGCTGATGTCGGTAATCTGGTTGTTGCCGTTGACCGTCATCGCCAGGTTTTCCTGCTCGTCATTGGCGGCAACGGTGTTTAATGCCTTATCATAAGCATAAGTGCGGTCGAGTTTTGTAGATTTTTGCGAAAATAGATCGATTATAACGGAGTACAAATATATTATTAAAGAACAAGTTTAAAGAGAGATAATATCACTATAATATATATCAGTGTTTTTTGAAGAAGAATTTATAATCATTTTATGTCACTTAAATAGTAATCGGTATAAGATCTAATCCTCTAAGTTTTAACTCTTTTTGAGCTTTTTTTATCAAAAAACCAGTATTTACTCCTAAAATAACTATAAAACCTTTTTCTATACCACTGCCAAATTTCATATCACTTCTAAAAAAACCATCACTAATCGGAAGTTGGATTTCATTTGAGAAATTCGGTATAGGAGCTATTTGATTAACATATTGATTGCATTTATTACAATATTCACTTTGTTGCATTGCCAAATATGTTAATTTTTTCTCAGGAATAAGTGTGAACAATGAGCCTTCTGGATTTAAGCTATCAAATTGAATAGGATAACCTAAATTTTCGATAAAACATTTAAACTTAGATGAAATAATTGGTGGGCCTCCATCGTAAGCAAAACTAAAGTCAGCCTTATTTTTAATATGAAAATCATTAGGATAATATTGATAGTTAATACATGAGTGACAGGTGCTACAAAAAGTTTCTTTGGGAGCGAATTCATAGAACTATGAATGGTTGTCTATTCCAGATAGTTCATAAGCAATAATATTATTTTTCATATATGTATTATC
>NZ_VDHB01000122.1:0-4569 GCF_006227735.1 Testudinibacter sp. 'clade 2' | reverse complement strand
ATTTTAAGTTTAGCGGAAATAGTATTTTGACACCTACTCGTTGGACACAGAGAAAATCGGTATTAGGCTTTTTGCCGATCTTTATTCTATAATTTTGTTTAATGGAATGACCGGAATCAAGATAAGGTAGAAAAATAGTGATGAAAACATGGACAGAAGCGATTGGCGAGGAAAAAAAACAGGCTTATTTTTTGCAGATTCTTGAGCGAATCGAGCAAGCCAAAAAGAGCGGTAAAACCGTTTATCCGCCACACGATGAAGTGTTCACCGCTTTTCGTTTGACCGAATTTGATCAAGTAAAGGTGGTGATCTTGGGGCAAGACCCTTATCACGGACCAAACCAAGCACATGGGTTAGCTTTTTCGGTGAAAGTCGGCATTGCGCCGCCGCCGTCGTTGCTGAATATGTATAAAGAGTTGGAAAACGATATTGAAGGATTTCAGATTCCCCAGCACGGCTATTTAGCCGCTTGGGCTGCACAGGGGGTGTTGTTGCTGAATACGGTGCTGACGGTAGAACGTGGGCAGGCACATTCGCATGCGGATTTCGGTTGGGAAACCTTTACCGACAAAGTAATCGCTCAGTTGAACCAACAGCGCGAACATCTGGTCTTTTTGTTGTGGGGCAGCCATGCCCAGAAAAAAGGGCGTATTATCGATCGTCAGCGTCATCTGGTGTTAACAGCACCGCATCCGTCGCCGTTGTCGGCTTATCGCGGCTTTCTCGGCTGTCGCCATTTTTCTCAAGCGAATACCTATTTGCAACAGCAGGGGCAAAGTGCGGTTGACTGGCGCTTGCCTTTGACACTAGATAGTTAAATTGCCAATTGTACGAACAGTTGAAAGCCATTAGAGAAATTATGCGAGTTTTGTTACAATCGCAACCTGTTTAACTTATTGATGGAAGCACCATGTTAGCGATTATTTCCCCGGCGAAAACCCTCGATTTTCAAGCGAGGACACCGCAGTTTGAATTCACCCAACCGAGCTTGACTGACTATAGCCGTCAGCTCATTGAGGTTTGCCGTCAATTGACTCCGGCACAGATCGGTTCGTTGATGAGCATCAGTGATAAACTAGCGGGGCTGAATGCTGCCCGGTTTGCCGACTGGCAAATTGAGCATAACCAGAGTAATGCCAAAGCAGCGATTTATGCGTTCAAAGGCGATGTTTATACCGGTTTGGCAGCAGAAAGTTTAAGTCATGATGATATTTTGTATGCGCAACAGCACTTGCGGATGTTGTCGGGGCTTTATGGCTTGTTAAAACCGTTGGATTTAATGCAGCCCTATCGTCTAGAAATGGGCACTAAGTTGGCGAATCCTAACGGCAAAAACTTGTATGAATTTTGGGGCAGCGTAATTACTGAACAGTTGCAAACAGCGCTGGATCAACAACAGGATAAGCTATTGATTAATCTAGCATCGGATGAATACTTTAAAGCGGTGAAGCCGGCTGAATTAAACGCACGGATTATCAAACCGATCTTTTTAGATTATAAAAACGGCAAATATAAAATCATCAGTTTTTATGCCAAAAAAGCGCGTGGTTTAATGTGCCGCTATTTGATTCAAAATCGCATCAACAACGCCGAAGCACTGAAAAACTTTGATTTGGGGGGGTACTGGTTTGACGAAAGTCAGTCGGGTGCTGACGAGTGGGTGTTCAAGCGCGATGCACAATAAAAATAAGGAAGTCAGTATGTGGCGCTACAGTTTATTATTGGTAGTTTTGTTGGCAGGATGTGTTACAAGACCGAGTGTCACAACACCGACCACACCAGATAACAGCAAGGTTTTTCGCCCGGCTAGTGAAGTCGTGTTAGACGGCAAGACCTTTGTGCCGAGCAAAACAGTAGATCTGATTGAAATGGTGAAATACGTTTATGAGCCGAAAGCAGGCACTAAAGGGGCGCTAAGCCGAGAAAAAGTAACCCTGTTTTTTGATAAAAACCTACGGCATATCAATTTACAGCAACGAATGGCGTTGCGTCAGCGCAGTTATCAGCGCAGCACAAACAGCATCGCCGATCTGTCTATTCAAGATAATACACTGTATTCTACCGTGATTTATCGCCCTAGCGCGCAGTACGACTATTGGGGGGTAGAAGTTGCTAAAGGGCGAGATCTCAGTGATTGCGGCTTTTTAGAACTGCAATATGCTTATGCGCAGAATAAACCGAAAGTAATCAATGATGAGAAGGCTTTTTTGAACAGCCAAATTTACCCCAATGCTCGTCAATATTTGTCTAAATTGCAGCAGCAACCTTGGTTGTGGCAGTGTGAATAACAGACCATAAACAATAACGTATAGAATGCCATTATGTATGAAAAATATAGTCGCTTGGTGCGCCGAGCTTCATTGTTGGCGGTGGCGACCGCACTTTGCCTAATTTTAATCAAGAGTGTGGCATGGTGGCAGACCGGTTCGGTCAGTATGCTTGCCTCGATTATTGATTCATTGCTTGACTTGCTGGCCTCGTTTACCAGTATGTTGATTTTGCGTTTTTCGCTGATGCCGGCGGACGACAATCACTCTTTCGGTCACGGCAAGGCGGAATCATTAGCAACCTTGATTCAAGGGGCGTTTATTTCGGGTTCGGCAATTTTACTGCTGCTGCAAGGTGTTGAAAGGGTGATCAACCCGCAGCCATTGCAAGCGGCGGGTCTTGGGATCGCCGTAACCGTGGTAACACTGTTGATGACCTTGGGGTTGATCCGATATCAACGTTATGTGATCAAAAAGACTCAAAGCCCGGCAATTAAGGCGGATCAACTGCACTATCAAACCGATTTACTGATGAATGTGGCAGTGTTGTTGTCATTGGGATTGAGTGCCTTTGGTTATGTGTATGCCGATGGTATTTTTGCACTGATTATTTCGGTATATATTTTAATCAGTGCGCTGAAAATGTTGCTAGACGCGGTGCAGCTGCTGCTCGACCGAGCTTTGCCGGACAGCGAAATTGAGCTGATTTGGAAAATTGTATCTGCACAAGATAATATCATCGGTGTGCACGATTTACGCACTCGTCGTTCCGGTGCTGTGCGTTTTATACAATTGCATTTAGAATTGGACGATCATCTACCGCTATGGCGTGCGCATCAAATCACTGATAATCTGGAAAACCGTTTATTGATGGCGTTTCCGATGTCGGATATTATTATCCACCAAGAGCCGACCTCAGTGGTGCAGCAAGAGCCGCAGGCAAGGCAAAAATAAACTGTTTTCGGTTTGTCATAAAATCAAGACATAAGATTGTAAAAATGTTAACAAACAATAAAAAAATAGCAGAAATATGATTTTTTTATAGAGAGTCATTCAGGGATCGTGTACTCTACGCACAATTATTTTAATCGTTTAAATTAAATTAGAAGGTAACTCAACATGGTACAAAAAGTTGCTATTTTAACCAGCGGCGGAGATGCGCCGGGTATGAATGCGGCAATTCGCGGCGTGGTGCGAGCAGCGCTGTTCGAAGGAATGGAAGTATATGGCGTATATGATGGATATCAAGGACTTTATAACAATAATATCAAAAAGTTAGAACGTTTTTCTGTCTCGGATATTATTAGTCGTGGTGGCACATTTTTAGGCTCAGCGCGCTTTCCTGAATTTAAAAAACCGGAAGTGCGGGCTAAAGCGGTAGAAAATTTGAAAGCGCACGGAATTGATTCATTGGTGGTGATTGGTGGTGACGGTTCCTATATGGGGGCTAAATTAATTACTGAAGAGTATGGTTTCCCATGTATCGGGATTCCTGGCACGATCGATAATGATGTTGCCGGAACGGATTATACCATTGGTTATCAAACCGCACTTGAAACCGCTTTGGAAGCGATTGACCGTTTGCGTGACACCTCAAGTTCACATCAACGGGTTTCGATTATTGAAATTATGGGTCGCCACTGTGGGGATTTAACACTGGGTGCAGCGATTGCCGGTGGCTGTGAATTTATCGTGATTCCAGAACGTCCGTTTGAACGTGAAGCGTTGATCAAGAAAGTTGAATACGGTTTTCAAAAAGGTAAGCGCCATGCAATTATTGCAATTACCGAACATATTTGCGATGTTAATGAATTGGCGAAAGAGATTGAAACCCGGGTTAAACTGGAAAGCCGAGCCACAATTTTAGGCCACGTTCAGCGTGGTGGCTCACCTTGTGCCTTCGACCGTATTTTGGCTTCACGTATGGGGGTTTACGCGGTGGAATTGCTGATGCAGGGCATTGGCGGACGTTGTATCGGTATTCAAAATGAGAAGCTGGTCAACCATGATATTATTGATGCCATCACCAATATGAAACGTCCGTTCAAAGCGGATTGGTTTGAAGCTTCAAGAAAATTGTATTAATCGTTTGATTAGACGATTAGACGATTAGACGATTAGACGATTAGACGATTAGACGATTAGACGATTAGACGATTAGACGATTAGACGATTAGACGATTAGACAGGTAAAACCCGCTGATTTAGCGGGTTCAGATTATTGACAAAGATATTTGATGAGGCAAGGTAGGGGCGGATTATATATCCGCCCGTTTGCGAAGTGCTATATAAGCACTTAATC
>NZ_VDHB01000121.1:0-24835 GCF_006227735.1 Testudinibacter sp. 'clade 2' | reverse complement strand
TCTCAAGATAAGCACTGGCTTTAATCTCACGCCGTTCATTGGTGGCTTTGTTTTTGTTGGCATTGGCTTTTAAATGCGTACTGTCGGTAAACCAATGCTTGCCACCACGTCAGTACCGTTAAATCGCCGAAGACGGTTTTGGCTTAAGGTGCTGGCATCAATGACTTTTTCGGTGATAGTCATTCTGAGAAACCAACGATACGCCATATTGACTTCAACTTCTTTGACCAATTGACGTTCACTCTTAATGCCGAAAATATAGCCGAGCAGCATCATTTTGAATAGGCGTACCGGGTCAATGGCGGGGCGACCATTATTATGGCAATAGAGATGAGCCACTTCATCGCGAATAAATTCAAAATCAATGGCTTGGTCGATTTTGCGCACTAAATGGTCTTTCGGCACGAGTTGTTCAAGCGTGACCATTTCGAGTTTGGATTGATTAGAGGGAGGCGGCTTTAACATCGGAAACTCCTTAAAAGGCTTTTCCTTATTAGATCAAAGTCCTAGTAAAATGTCTAGGACTTTGTCAGCAGTCTGACATGCCCCTCAAGGGGCATGTGAAAAGACTGACAACTGTACAATAACTCTGTGGCTTACCCCTTAAAGGGGTCCACATATTCTTTCTTCGATAAATTATCTTGAATCATGTCTTCTTTTTCCTGGTTCCTGATATATTCCTCTACAACTTTTGTATTTAAACCCACTGTACTTACATAATAACCTTTCGCCCAAAAATGTCGGTTTCCATACTTATATTTTAGGTTTGCATGTCTTTCAAAAATCATGAGCGACGATTTCCCTTTTAAATATCCCATGAAACTTGATACTGCCAGCTTTGGCGGAATTTTTAAGAGCATATGAATATGATCTTTCATTGCGTGGGCTTCTATTATTTTGACATTTTTGTAATGGCATAACTGCCGTAATATGCTGCCTATATCCATTCGTAATTTCCCATAAATCGCTTTTCGTCTGAATTTTGGGATAAAGACTATGTGATACTTACAGTTCCATCTTGTGTGTGATAGACTCGAATCGTCATTGGACTTACTTGCCATTGGCATATCCTCCTATATCTTGAATTTTGGTTGTCAGTCTTGTTCATTATATCGGAGGATTTTTTCTTTTCATCGCTTAAGCTCTTTGATTCCATACGCATAGCGTATGGTTTTTATAGGCAGCCTTCGTCTGCCTATAGTAAAAAAGTGCGGTCAACTCGACCGCACTTTGGCTTCTATTAGCTTAAAAGTTGCTGATAAAAATAGATAGAATCACCAGCGGAACCACATATTTCACATAGTTAAACCATATATTGGCAAATTTGGAGTTGCTGTTGGCGGTCAATTCTTGCTTTGCCTCGTCTTTCATCACAAAGCCCACAAACAGCGCACAGCCAAGTGCGGTCAGCATAAACAGAATATTGCCGCTGAAATAATCAAAGGCATCAAAGATATTTTTGCCGAAAATTTTCCATTCTGCCCAAGGACCATAGCTTAAAATCGACGGTAAGTTGCCCAAAATATAGATCGCTGCCAGCACCAAAATAATCGCTTTGCGCCGATTCATGCGGGTTTTTTCTTGCAAGGCGGTGATCAGCACTTCATAAATCGTCAACGACGTGGTGAGAGCGGCGACTAGCAGCAGTGAGAAGAAGATGACGGCAAAAAATTTGCCAGCCCACAGGTGGGAAAACACAATCGGCAGACTTTGGAATACCAACGTCGGGCCGGAATCGGGTGCAACGCCAAAGCTAAACAGCGAGGGGAAGATCATAAAACCGGCTAATACTGCAATTAACGTGTTGGTAAAACCGGTGATTACCGCCGTTTGTACCAGATTTTCGCCTTTTTTCAGATAACTGGATAAGGTGATGATCACCCCAAAGCCCAAACTCAACGCAAAGAATACCTGCCCCAAAACAAACATAAACAGTTGTGGCGTAATTTTGCTGAAATCCGGTTGCAGATAGAATCGAATCCCTTCGGCAGCGCCGGGCAGGGTGACATTGCGGATCACCATGCAAATCAAAAACACAAACAGCAACGGCATCAAATATTTCACCGCTCTTTCAATGCCACCGATTACCCCTTTGACCAAAATAATGTAGTTAATGATCACAAAAAGCAGAGTGTAAAGGCTGATCATCAACGGGCTGTTGTTGATGCTTTGGTTAAAAAATTCCGCCGTCAGCTCTTTGCTCACCGGCTGTGAAATTTCCAAATTTCCGTTGAACAGGCTGATAATATAGTTGATCACCCAACCGCCCAGCACCATGTAATACGCCATAATGCAGAACGAGCCGAGCATTCCCAGATAGCCTAAATATTTCCAGCCGGCGGCGATCGGTTTGCCGTTGATAGTGCCGCTAAAGGAGTCAATGGCATTCACTCGAATACGGCGACCAATCACATTTTCCACCAGAATCATTGGAATGCCGATCACAATCATCGCGATACAAAACAGCAAAACATAAGCGCCGCCACCGTTTTCGCCGACTAAATAAGGGAAGCGCCAAGTTGCGCCGAAACCAACTGTTGCACCGGCAACCGTCATAATATAAGTGAGGCGGCTGCTCCAAGTCTGTCTTTCGGGAGATTGCCGTGTTTGAGAGGTTGTTGTCATAGTTTGCCTGATAAAATTAGAGGTAAAGCTAGGGTCTATAGCTCAAAATATAAACAAACATCAATAGACCCTAAGTTTTAGCCCGACTTTTTAACATACCTTGTCGGCAATGTAAATCGTTCTGCAAAAAACGGCTAAGTTTGCTATTATTCTGCGACAGACCCTAAAATCAATAACAAGGAATAAAAAACAATGGTGACGGTTTACGGTATTAAAAATTGCGATACGGTCAAAAAAGCATTGACGTGGTTGGCGGCGAACGGCATTGAAGCCAAATTGCATGATTATCGTGTCGACGGAATTGACGCGGCTTATCTCGCTGAAGTCGAGGCATTATTCGGCTGGCAGGAGCTAGTGAACAAGCGCAGCACCACATGGCGTAATTTGGATCAAGCCACTAAAGACGGGCTGAACCAACGGACCGCACTTGCATTGTTGTTGTCGCAGCCGACTTTGATTAAACGTCCGATTGTGTTGGGCGCGGCAAAAGCGTTAATCGGTTTTAATGATAAACAGTATACGAACGTGTTTAACGGTTAAAAGTGCGGTCGGATGAAACAGACAATTATTGAATTAGCGCAGGATCTGATCCGCCGTCCTTCAATCAGCCCGCAAGATTTGGGCTGTCAGCAACTGATTGCAGAACGTTTGGCAAAAGTCGGCTTTGAAATCGAATGGTTGCCGTTCAACGACACCCTGAATTTATGGGCGCGTCGTGGCACGCAACGCCCGTGTATCGCCTTTGCCGGGCATACCGATGTGGTGCCGACCGGCGAGCAAAGCCACTGGCAGTATCCGCCGTTTGCCGCCGAAATCGTTGACGATATGTTATACGGGCGTGGTGCAGCCGATATGAAAGGATCGCTGGCGGCAATGGTGATTGCCGCGGAACACTATGTGCAAGCTAATCCTGATCATCAGGGCAGCATTGCCTTTTTGATCACCTCCGACGAGGAAGCGGCGGCAACCGACGGCACGGTGCGGGTGGTCGAAACCTTGATGGCGCGTGGCGAGCAAGTGGATTTTTGCATGGTCGGTGAACCGTCAAGTGCGGTCAAGCTGGGCGATATCATCAAAAACGGACGGCGCGGTTCGATCACCGCCAATCTCACTATTCAAGGCATTCAAGGACACGTTGCCTATCCGCACTTGGCAGAGAATCCGGTGCATAAATCCCTTGCGATGTTGGATGAATTGGTGAACATCGAATGGGATCGCGGTAATGACTTTTTTCCACCGACCACCTTACAAATCGCGAATATCCACTCCGGTACCGGCAGCAATAATGTGATTCCGGGTGAACTATTGGTGCAGTTTAACCTGCGTTTCTCCACCGAAATGACAGCGGAATTGATTCAACGGCGGGTGGTGGATCTGTTGGCGCAATACGGACTGCAATATCGATTGGATTGGAATCTGTCCGGCTTGCCGTTTGTGACCGAACAAGGTGAGTTTATTCAGGCAGTGAAAAGTGCGGTCAAGCAACATCTCAATATTGAGCCGAAACTGGATACCGGCGGGGGCACTTCCGATGGACGTTTTATCGCACAAATGGGCACGCAAGTGGTGGAGCTCGGTCCGCTGAACGCCACGATTCATAAAGTCGATGAGTGCGTCAGCTGTCAAGATCTGTATCGTTTGGGCTTGGTGCATCGTCAATTACTACAAAATTTATTAGGTTAAGACTAAATTGTGATCCGATTTTTGTTTACTGACCAAATGCTGACCGGCAAAACTGATGTCCATCTGGTGCCGTTGCCGTCAGCCCACGCTAGCCATCACCGCTTGCAAGCCGATGCGCAGCGTGCTTTCATTGCGCTGCAACAAAGTGCGGTCAAAGCAGGCTTTGATTTGCAACCGGCAAGCAGTTTTCGTGATTTCAAACGCCAGCAGCAGATCTGGAACGGCAAGTTTTTGTGTCAGCGCAAAGTGCACGATGATGACGGTAACCCGCTGGATTTGACTTGCCTTGATGACTGGCAAAAAGCGCAAGCGATTTTACGTTGGTCGGCGTTGCCGGGTGCCAGCCGCCATCATTGGGGAACGGAAATTGATATTTACGACCCTACGCGCTTACCGCAGGGGCAAGCGTTGCAGCTTGAGCCGTGGGAATATGAAGAAAACGGTTATTTCTATGATTTGGCCTGTTGGCTGAGCGAACGGCTACCGCACTTTGACTTTACCCTACCGTTTCAAGCCGCCTCTAGTTTGGAAATCGGACGCGAACCGTGGCATATCAGCTACCAACCGCTGGCGGAGCAAGCCAAAGTGCGGTTCAGCCCGGAAATTTTACTACATAGTTGGCAAAATGAAGGCGTTGAAGGCAGTAAGTTGTTGGCGACTAAGATCGCAGAAATTTTTAAGCGCTTTATTGCATAATTGTTATCATTACATCCCTATTTATTTTTTTAAATTAAAAAAATGTGATCCAGATTTTATTTTTTGCATTTAATAATAGAAAGTCATTGGCACTTTTTAACCAAATCGTTTATAGTGCGCCCCAATTATGCTATGGAGCAATCCATCAGGTGTAATACCACATATTTTATAGGGACTGGTTGTTGTCGGCTGAAAAGCGGCAGTCTCGTTTAGATACTCTTCAAAAGAACCAATTTATTAGAGGTTAGTATGTCAAGTAATCTGTTTGCGGTTGCGCAAAAGATCGGTAAAGCATTAATGTTGCCTGTATCGGTATTGCCGATTGCGGGGATTTTATTAGGGATCGGGGCGGCGCATTTCAGCTGGATGCCGGAAGTTGTTTCCAATTTATTTGAACAGGCCGGTGGCTCAGTGTTCGGGCAAATGGCACTGCTGTTTGCTATCGGGGTTGCGTTGGGCTTCACCAACAATGACGGGGTAGCCGCATTAGCATCGGTTGTCGGCTATGGGATTATGGTTGCCACGCTGAAAGTGATGGCGCCGGTGGTCGGCGTTGAACATATCGAAACCGGGGTGCTTGGTGGAATTTTGGTCGGGGCGGTTGCCGCTTGGGCGTTTAACCGCTTCTACCGCATCCAATTGCCGGCGTATCTCGGCTTTTTTGCCGGTAAGCGCTTTGTGCCGATTGTCTCCGGTTCGTTGGCAATTCTGTTAGGTGTGGTCTTGTCATTGGTTTGGCCTCCGGTCGGTGGGTTAATCGATACGTTTTCACGCTGGGCTGCGGAACAGAATCCGGCATTGGCATTCGGGATTTATGGCGTGGTTGAGCGTAGCTTGATTCCGTTCGGTTTGCACCATATCTGGAACGTACCATTCTTTTTCCAAGCCGGGACTTGTGTGGACGCCAGCGGTGTGACCCAGCACGGCGTGGTAACCTGTTTCTTGTCAGCGACTGAAGCCAGCCGTACCCCTGAAATGAGCTATTTCGGACAGTTGGCGGGTGGTTATATGTTCAAAATGTTCGGTTTACCGGCTGCTGCCATCGCAATTTGGCGTGCGGCAAAACCAGAAAACCGTGCCCGTGTCGGCGGGATCATGATCTCCGCCGCTTTGACTTCGTTCTTAACCGGGATCACTGAACCGTTAGAATTCTCTTTCATGTTCGTTGCGCCGATTCTGTATGCGATTCACGCATTATTGGCAGGTTCAGCCTATGTCGTGACCAACATGTTGGGCATGGTGCATGGTATGACCTTCTCACACGGTTTCATCGACTTCACCTTGTTGTCTGCCAATTCACATAAACTGTGGCTGTTCCCGGTGGTCGGTGGTATCTATGCGGTGATTTATTTCACGGTATTTACCGTGGTGATCAAAGCGTTGAATCTGAAAACGCCGGGTCGTGAAGACGAAAGCGAAGAGAAAAGTGCCGCAGCAGCAGGCAGTGGTGACGAAATGTCAGCCAATCTGGTGGCGGCTTTCGGTGGCAAAGAAAATATCAAAAGTTTAGATGCTTGTATCACTCGTCTGCGTGTCGGTGTCAACGACGTCAGCAAAGTCAATCAACCGCGCTTGAAAGAGCTGGGTGCAGCCGGTGTGGTGGTCGTGGGTAGTGGGATCCAAGCGATTTTCGGTACCAAATCTGAAAACTTGAAAACCGATATGGATCATTGGATTCATAAAAACTAACCAAATCGGTTGAGCGATTAAAAAGCCTTGTGCCATTCGATTGGCACAAGGCTTTTTTTATGCTTCAAAGTGCGGTCACACTACTTCAATCACCACACCACTGTGCAACCCTCGCGGCAATTGTCCGCCACGGCGACCACGTTCGCCTTTGAATTTCTCCAAATCCTCCGGTTTAAGCGTGACTTTGCGCCGTCCGGCGTGGAAAATCAGGCTGTTTTCCGGTTTGATTAACAGGATTCGGCTTAACAGCTCTTCACGCGATTTGGCATTGGCGGACGGAATACTGATAATTTTATTGCCTTTTCCTTTCGACAGGCTTGGCAGATCGGTGACCGGGAAGATTAGCATTTTGCCGATCGAAGAGATTGCGACCAATAACATATCCTCTTCTAATACCGCTTGCGGTGGCAGCACTTTGGCGTTTTCAGTCAGGCTGATCAAGGCTTTACCTGCTTTGTTGCGTGAAATCAGATCGTCAAATTTACACACGAAACCATAACCCGAATCGGACGCCATCAGATAGGCTTGTTGTTCGTTATCCATCAATAATTGTTCCACCACGGCACCGTTTGGTAGGCTGAGCTTGCCGGTCAGCGGTTCGCCTTGGGAGCGGGCAGACGGCAAGGCGAGCGGATCGAGGGCGTAGCTGCGACCACTGCTGTCGATAAACACCGCTGCTTGGTTACTTTTACCGTTGGCGTGTTGCAGGTATTTATCGCCACTCTTATAGTTCAAGCCTTGTGCATCAATCTCATGTCCTTTAGCACAGCGCACCCAGCCCATTTCCGAGAGAATGACCGTCACCGGCTCGGCAGGCAGCATGTCGGTTTCGGAAATCGCTTTGGCTTCGGCTCGTTCCACAATCGGCGAACGGCGTGGGCTGGCATAGGTTTTGGCATCTTGCTGAATCTCTTTTTTGATCAACGTATTGAGACGGCGTTCTGATCCTAAAACCAGTTGCAATTGATCGCGTTCTTGCGCCAGTTCGTCTTGTTCCGCCTGAATTTTAACCTCTTCCAACTTTGCCAAATGGCGCAATTTCAAGTCGAGAATTGCATCGGCTTGAATTTGGCTGAGGTTGAAACGTTGCATCAATACCGCTCTTGGCTCATCCTCGTTGCGAATAATCTCGATCACTTCATCAATATTCAAATAGGCGATCATCAAACCGTCTAAAATATGCAGCCGAGCCAACACTTTGTCCAAGCGGTATTGCAAACGACGTGTGACGGTGGTACGGCGGAAGGTCAGCCATTCGCTGAGAATGGTATGTAGATTTTTGACTGCCGGTTTTTGATCCAAGCCAATCATATTCATATTGACCCGATAGCTTTTTTCCAGATCGGTGGTGGCAAACAGGTGATCCATCAACGGCTCCAGATCAACTCGATTGGAACGTGGCACAATCACGATCCGCGTCGGGTTTTCGTGATCGGATTCATCACGCAAATCATCGACCATCGGCAATTTTTTATTGCGCATCTGTTCGGCAATCTGTGCGATCACCTTTGAACCGGAAGTTTGGTGCGGAAGTGCGGTTATGATCACTTCGCCGTCCTCTTTCTTCCAGATCGCCCGCATTTTGATCGAGCCGCGCCCATTTTGGTACAGTTTGGCGAGTTCTTCTTTCGGCGTGATGATTTCTGCTTCGGTCGGAAAATCAGGGCCTTGCACAATGGTTAATAACTGTTCAAGCGTGGTTTGCGGATTATCCAACAACAACACTGCCGCTTCGGCAATTTCATTCAGATTATGTGGCGGAATGTCAGTCGCCATCCCGACGGCAATGCCGGTGGTGCCGTTGAGCAAAATATGTGGCAGGCGTGCCGGCAGATATTGCGGCTCTTCTAATGTGCCGTCAAAATTTGGTTGATAATCGACCGTGCCTTGCCCCAATTCGGATAGCAGCACTTCGGCGATTTTCGACAGTCGTGATTCGGTGTACCGCATCGCCGCGAAAGATTTCGGATCGTCCGCCGCGCCCCAGTTGCCTTGCCCGTCCACCAGTGGATAGCGGTAGGAAAACGGCTGTGCCATCAACACCATCGCTTCGTAACAGGCACTGTCGCCGTGCGGATGGAATTTACCTAGCACATCACCGACGGTACGCGCCGATTTTTTGTATTTGGCGGAGGCATTCAGTCCCAGTTCCGACATCGCATAAATAATCCGCCGCTGCACCGGTTTCAAGCCGTCACCGATAAACGGCAGGGCGCGATCCATAATCACGTACATCGAATAGTTTAAATAGGCTTTCTCGGTGAAATGCGCCAGTGGCATTTGCTCTACGCCTTCGTAGTTAATTTGTTGTTCACTCATGTTTTATTACCTGCGAGGATTAAACCGCTAAATCGGCGTGGTTGCCGTTGAGTTGCAGCCAGTTTTTACGATCTTCAGAACGTTTTTTCGCCAGTAGCATATCCATTAATTCAAGGGTTTGGTTGGTCGATTGATGTTGCTCGACCGCACTTTCATCTTGCGCTGTGGTTTCTGTTTCTGCTTGTTGATAGGTCAGTTGCACCAAACGGCGGGTGTTCGGATCCATGGTGGTTTCGCGCAGTTGTAGCGGATTCATTTCGCCCAACCCTTTGAAACGTTGTACGTTGGGCTTGCCGCGTTTGCCTTTTAGACGATCTAAAATGCCCTCTTTTTCACCCTCGTCTAAGGCGTAAAACACCTCTTTGCCTAAATCAATACGGTAGAGTGGTGGCATCGCCACATACACGTGTCCTTGCTGCACCAAATTTGGAAAGTGGCGTAGGAACAGCGCACAGAGTAAGGTGGCGATGTGTAGGCCGTCAGAATCAGCATCGGCGAGGATACAGATTTTGCCGTAACGCAGTTGCGATAAATCATCGTTGTCAGGGTCGATGCCCAGCGCCACCGCAATATCGTGGATTTCGTTAGATGCCAACACTTGATCGGAAGCCACTTCCCAAGTGTTTAAAATTTTGCCGCGCAACGGTAAGATCGCCTGAAATTCACGGTCGCGCGCTTGTTTTGCCGATCCGCCGGCGGAGTCGCCTTCGACTAAAAACAGTTCGGTTTTATTCAGATCCTGGCTGCTGCAATCGGCGAGTTTGCCGGGCAGTGCCGGACCACTGACCAATTTTTTACGCACCACTTTTTTGGCGGCGCGCAAACGACGTTGTGCCGAATTGATCGCCATTTCCGCCAATAATTCTGCCTGTTGTACGTTTTGGTTCAGCCACAAACTGAAAGCATCTTTCACCGTGCCGGCGACAAAAACCGCACTTTGGCGCGATGACAACCGCTCTTTGGTCTGCCCGGCAAATTGCGGATCTTGCATTTTCAGCGACAGCACATAAGCACAGCGATCCCAAATATCATCGGCGGTCAGTTTCACGCCACGCGGCAACAAATTGCGAAATTCGCAAAATTCACGCATTGCATCAAGCAAGCCTTGGCGTAAACCGTTGACGTGCGTGCCGCCTTGTGGGGTAGGGATCAGGTTGACATAGCTTTCGCCCAATAATTCGCCGCCGTCCGGCAGCCACATCAATGCCCAAGTGACGGCTTCAGTATCGGCCTTAAATTCACCGACAAACGGAATTTCAGGAATGGTGGCGACGTCCTGCACGCTTTCTTGCAGGTAATCTGACAAGCCGTCTTGGTAGCACCAACTTTCCTGCGTGCCGT
Organism: Testudinibacter sp. 'clade 2'; assembly: GCF_006227735.1. Classification (NCBI taxonomy): domain Bacteria; kingdom Pseudomonadati; phylum Pseudomonadota; class Gammaproteobacteria; order Pasteurellales; family Pasteurellaceae; genus Testudinibacter; species Testudinibacter sp. 'clade 2'. The sequence continues at coordinate 14,482 of NZ_VDHB01000121.1, read as the reverse complement.
TCACTTTATCGGTGAAGCTGATTTCCAATTTGGGACACAGCACGGCTTTGGCGCGCAATAAATGGCTTAAACGGCTAGCCGAAAATTTTGCCGAGTCGAAATATTTCGGATTCGGCCAAAAACGCACCGTGGTGCCGGTATTGCGCCGTCCGCAGCTGCCGATCACTTGCAGCTCTTCGATTTTTTTGCCGTTGGCAAAGGCAATGCGATAGATTTCGCCATTGCGCTTTACCGTCACTTCGACCCGATCCGACAGCGCATTCACCACCGAGATCCCCACGCCGTGCAAACCGCCAGAGAACTGGTAATTTTTATTGGAAAATTTGCCGCCGGCGTGCAACTTGGTTAGGATCAATTCTACCCCGGAAATTTTTTCAATCGGGTGAATATCCACCGGCATGCCACGTCCGTTATCAATCACTTCCAGCGATTGATCTTCGTGCAAAATCACCTCGATTTTGCTGGCGTAACCGGCAAGGGCTTCATCGACGCTGTTATCAATCACCTCTTGTCCTAAGTGGTTGGGACGGGTGGTGTCGGTGTACATGCCCGGTCGCAGTTGCACCGGTTCCAGATCTTTGAGAACGGTAATGTCGTCGGCTTGGTAGTTCGAGGTTGTCATATCGGCTTTTATTCAGATGTCAGGTTAAATGCAAAATTGCCCAATTCTATCAAACCTGCCATGAAACCGACAATCTTAATTCGGTTTATTTGTTGCTGATTAACTATTTTGCTGGCAATCTCAGTGAGATAAATAAGAAAAGTGTTTTTACATTTATTGTAATTCGCTATAAAATGGGCGCCGGTTGTTAAGATAATAACTTGAAGTTAGTATTTTAAAGTCAAGCAGTTGGCATAAGTAAAAACACTGAGATTTGTTTGGTGAGCGTCAATTTTGATAACGGTATAAAAATAAGATGAATATAAATACAATTGGAATAGTCGTATCGCTATCGTTGTCTGTGGTGGGTTGTCAAAACAGCGCTATAAAGCAATGGGATCAGCAACATCCGCGCCCTTCGCTGCACGTCGGAAATAATACCGAGAATGTCATCAAGATCTCCTATGATATCAGCAGTGCAAACCAAGGTGCACAGAATGAATATAGCCTCAAGCGCTTACAAAAAAACCGAGATTGGGTCAATCAACTGAGTCAACAAAGCAAAACCGTAGAACAATTTAAGCCGGTCAAACTGGACAATATTGATACCGTTAATCCAAACGCCTACCTTTATATTGATGAGTACAATGTGCGTTTAGGCAAAGTGCGGGTTGGCTTGGGTGCCTTTGCCGATTATCGTCTGGCATCGCTGGGTTCAAGTGACAAAACTAAGATCTATTCCAATGTCCAAGTGTACAACTGTAGCGAACGTAGTAGTATCACGGCGATTACTTACACCTATACCGCCAATACTGATGAAACACAAGTGTTCGCGCCGGAATCTACCTGGGAAACCCCGAGTCAAGGAACGGCACAGCGTTGGTTGATGAATGCGGTCTGTTCGGCAACACTGGTTGAAACCGACGACAGTTCCCTTGCGGTCGGTTACAGTGTGTTGCTTAATCAGCTGGGCTAACACAATAGCCGTCATCTCTCAGGTATGGCATAATAGGTAAGATATTATGCTGTTGAAAGAGGTTCATTGGTGATGCTGGATTTTAATTATTCCATTTATATTCAATTTTTTATCGGTTTGGTGGCAGTGGTGAATCCATTCGGCGTACTGCCGATTTTCGTTGGTATGACCTCTAACCAATATGAAGCGCAGCGTAATAGAACCAACTTAACGATGTGTATTTCCGTTGCAGTCATTTTGCTGACCAGCCTGTATCTGGGGCAGATCATTCTCAATCTTTTTAATATTTCACTGAATGCGTTCCGTATCGCCGGCGGTATTTTGATTGTCTCGATTGCAATGAGCATGATCAGCGGTAAATTAGGCGAGCAAAAGCAAAACAAAGAAGAGAAAAGTGCGGATCTGTCTGATTACGGCAACATTGCGGTAGTGCCACTGGCAATGCCGATTATGGCAGGGCCGGGCACGATCAGCTCAACTATTGTATGGGCTTCACGCTATCACAGCTGGCTGGATTTTATCGGCTTCACCCTTGCCATTTTACTCTTTTCCGTTTTTTGCTATTTCTTGTTCCGCTCTGCACCATTTGTGGTGAAAACCTTAGGCAATACCGGCAGCAATGTGGTCACGCGGATTATGGGGGTGATCTTGATGGCGCTGGGCATTGAAGTTGCTGCTGCAGGGATCGGCAATCTCTTTCCCGGTTTGGTGAATGGTTAATAATCAATGATGAATAGGTTTAAGCGAAGACTTTACTGCCGTTGCAAACCGCTGCTTATTCTATTCGGCAGCTTATCACTGCTGATCTCACTTTTCGGTTGCGATTGGCAATCGCCTGCGCCTGAAACCAAACAACCGCAAAGTACGCTTGAGCTGCCGGATCAAAGCCGTTATCTATTAAAACGTGGGCTTTATACTTCCGGCTTTACTTTACAACCACAACAGTTATCTGATGACTCACAATTGCCGCTGATTCAAGATTTGTATGAAGGCCTGGTGCGTATTGATAAAGATGGCAAAGTGCAGGGTGGTGCGGCGCAATCTTGGCAGCAGCAACAGTATAAAACTTGGACCTTTCAGTTAAGACCGGGGTTGCGTTGGTCGAATGGAGAACCGCTGACGGCGCAGGATTTTGTACAGAGTTGGTATGCGTTGGCGGTGCAGGCACCGGACAATCCACTCAGCGAATATTTGCGCTTTATGGCGCTTGAAAATGCGGAAAAAGTATTGAGCAAAGAATATGGTGTCGAAATGCTGGGCATTAAAGCGCTGGATGCCGAGACGCTGCAAATCACTTTATCGCAACCGATGCCCTATCTACCGCAAATGTTAAGCCATGTTGCGTTGTTGCCGCAATATCAGGGCGAAAGCAACGGCATTTTGGTCAGCAACGGTGCTTATAATCTGTTATACCGTCACACCACGGATTTATTGTTGGAAAAAAATCCATTTTACTGGGATGCTGATAATGTCTCGTTTCGTAATGTCAGTTACCATGCGCTCGACAGCAGCGATAATCCGGCGAAATATGATCTGGTGCGTCAAATAGCCGGGGATGCACAGCCTGCTCCGCCGCAGATGCAGCAATTGGCACTGCCGACACTCTGTAGTTATTATTACGAATTTAATTTTCGTCATCCACGGCTAGCGCAAAGTGCGGTGCGTAAAGCATTGACGGCGATGATCTCGCTGCCGGAAATCAATAGCGATATTGCACATATCGGACGGATCAATACTAAATTTTTACCACGCGATATGCAGTCACAGCAAGCGGAGCAGAGCTGGGCGCCGACAGTGACCGAACAATTGCTGGTACAGGCAGGTGTGGACGGCGGTCAGCCACTACGTTTGCGTTTGACTTATGAGCAGCAGGGTATTCACCCACAACTTGCACAACGCTTGATTCAGATGTTGTCACAGTCTGATTTGATTCAAATTCAGACGCAGGCAGTCACACGTCAGCAATTGTTGCAACAGCGCATGCAAGGGGATTTTGATTTGATTGGTTCCGGTTGGTGTGCAGACTATCCCGATCCTTCGGCTTTTTTTAGTATTTTTCACAGCCAGAGCGCCAATAACAAAGTCGCTTACCACAACCCACAGCTGGACGAGCTGTTGCAAAAAAGTGTTGAAAGTGCGGTAACTGAAGCCGAACGGTTGCAAATTTATCAACAAATTGAGCAAGTGATCAATCAAGAACAGTTGGTATTACCACTGTTTCAGTATTATAGCTACTATCTGATCAAATCTGACTTGGCGGGCTATGCCAACCCAGCAGTCACTAGCAGTATTTATAGCCGTGATTTGTACCGCAAAATCAACCTGACTCAATCAGAACAACACCCCGAGCAAACCGAACAGTAAGGAGGCAGCATGTTGAAACCTGTTGTGATCGTCCACGCCAAATTGCCAGCTCAATTATTGCGTAAACTAGAAGCGCATTTTCAACTGGTCATTTTTGAGAAGCTGTCTGCTGAAACAATGCCGCTATTGCGCCAACAGTTGGCAACGGCGGTCGGCATAATCGGTACTGGCTTGCGTGTTGATGAGGCATTGTTGCAACAAGCGCCATTATTGAAGGTCGCTTCCACTGTTTCGGTCGGTTATGATCAATATGATTTACCTGCATTACAGCGCCGACAAATCACATTAACCCACACGCCGTATGTGTTGAACGATACGGTAGCGGATTTGGCGTTTGCCTTGATGCTGGCGGCTGCGCGAAGGGTATGTGAACTCAATGCGGTGGTGAAACAGGGACAATGGCATAAGCAGAGCGAAAGCGGCTATTTTGGGGTGGATTTGCACCATAAAACACTGGCTATTTTAGGCATGGGGCGCATCGGACAAGCAATAGCCAAACGGGCTTATTTGGGGTTTGATATGAAGGTGAGCTACAGCGCACGCCATGATAAACCGGAGATTGACCGCACTTTTCAAGCGCAACGTGCTGAGCTGGATCAACTGCTGAGCAGCGCTGATTTTGTGGTCAATATTTTGCCGTCAACGGTGGAAACCCAAAACCTGATTGGTGAAAAACAATTCGCACTGATGAAGCCAAGTGCGGTGTTTATCAATCTTGGACGTGGCAATACCGTTGATGAGCAGGCGCTGTATCGGGCGTTAAAAAACAAACAAATTTTGGCGGCAGGCTTAGATGTTTATCAATCAGAACCAATTGCCACAGACTCGCCATTATTGACTCTGGACAATATTGTCTGCCTGCCGCACATCGGCTCGGCGACCGCAGAAACCCGTTTCGCGATGCAGAGTTGTGCGGTGGATAATCTGATCAATAGCTTGTTGTATCCGAACGATCCGCAGAAAACGGTGTATCGGGTTAATTAAGTGATTTCACATACCATATAGGGCGTATGCAATACGCCCTACAAAAATATTTTTAACACCACTTGTCAGTGGTTCAAAATTGAACTTATTCGCTAATTTGTTCGCGCTGGCAGGAACAGCAAACACCGTGTTGATGTTGGTCATGTTCCTTATTCTCATGGCTATGCACAATCAAATGCCCCATTTTCTCGGCTTTAGTGCTTAGATAAGCAGTGTTATAACGGTTTTCGCCAACATTCAGCGCCACTCGCTCGACTACGTTGATGCCCGCTTCGCGCATTGTGTCGATTTTGTTGGGGTTATTGGTCAGCAACCGCACTTTCTTAACGCCTAGCAGCTCGAAAATATCAGCACAGACCGCAAAATTGCGCTCATCGGCAGCAAAACCCAGTGCTTCATTGGCTTCGATGGTATCCAGTCCCTGATCTTGTAGCGAATACGCTCTGATTTTATTGATCAAGCCAATTCCTCGCCCCTCTTCACGGTGATAAATCAGCACGCCGCGCCCGGCTTCACTGATTTGGCGAAGTGCGGTTTCCAGTTGGAAGCCGCAATCACATTTCAGGCTATGCAAGGCATCACCGGTTAAACACTCGGAGTGGATTCGTGCCAGCACCGGATTGTGTTCGCTGTCGCTGATATCGCCCATCACCAGAGCTGCGTGTTCTTTGTGGGTATCGGGAAATTCAAAACCGACCATCCGGAAAATACCGAATTTAGTCGGCAACTGAGCTTCCGCGACTAATTGAATTTTTGACATTATTTTTCCTTATTCTATGCTGATTTAATATACGGCAGTATAACCGCACTTGGCTTAAAGCTTGTCTCTTTTTTTAAATAGATTCAATAGACAGCGCCACCTTTTGCATTTTTCCACCTTTTTTTGCGATTCCGTGCAATGTGTCAAAGAAATAACGGCGGTTTTTCGCTAGAATCTAAACAATGATTGTTAACGGAGTAGATTATGTATTATTACGGATTGGATATTGGCGGCACCAAAATTGAATTGGCGGTGTTTAACCAAAAATTGGAAAAATTGCACAGTGAACGGGTCAACACCCCGAAAGAGGATTATCATGAATGGATTGAAGCCGTTGCCGGGCTGGTAGAGCGTGCCGACTGCCTGTTCGAATGCAAAGGGTCGGTGGGGATTGGTATTCCCGGGTTTGTTAACCGCGAAACGGGATTGGCGGAGATCACCAATATTCGTGCGGCGGATAATCGCCCGATTATTTTTGATTTGAGCCAGCGTTTAGATCGCGAAGTGCGGGCAGAAAATGATGCCAACTGTTTTGCAATTTCTGAAGCTTGGGCGGAAGAGAATCAGCAATATCCGTTTGTGTTGGGCTTGATTTTGGGCACTGGCTTTGGCGGTGGCTTGGTGTTCAACGGCAAAGCCCATTCCGGTCATGTCGGTATGGCCGGTGAGTTGGGGCATATTCAACTCAACTATCACGCCTTAAAATTATTAGGTTGGGATAAAGCCCCAATCTATGAGTGTGGCTGCGGCAATCGCGCCTGTTTGGATACTTACCTGTCCGGTCGCGGCTTTGAAATGTTGTATCGTGATCTCAAAGGTGAGACGCTGTCGGCAAAAACCATTATTGAACGATTTTATGCCAACGATGCCACGGCTGTCAGTTTTGTACAGCTGTTTATTGAATTAACCGCAATCAGCATTGGCAATATTATCACGGCATTGGATCCGGATATGATCGTACTGGGCGGAGGCTTATCTAACTTTGATTATCTGTATCAAGCGTTGCCGAAAGCCTTACCGGCACATTTGATGCGAAGTGCGGTAGTACCGGTGATCAAAAAAGCTAAATATGGCGACTCCGGCGGCGTGCGTGGCGCAGCGGCGCTGTTTTTAAGCCGCTAGGTCGATCTGTTGATGGCGTCAGAGATGACGCCACTATTTTTTATCAAACCTGTGAGGCGGATCTACAACAAAGTGGATGTTTCCAATACGATTTTGCCATCGCTGACACGCAATTTTTTTACCATCTGTTTAATCATATTTTGGGTGGCATCGTTGCTGTCGAGAGTGTACACCGGAAATTGATTCAGCAGCGTTTGCACAGTGTTGTTTAACATCGGCATAATCAATTGCAGCTGGTCGGCATATTTTTGCGGCTGCGACGACCAGCGCAACATCCGCAAATTTTTCAGATAAACTGCGCCCTGCTCGGCGTTATATTCGGGTTCCACATCAAATACCAAGTTGATCCGACTGTCGAATTGCCGGTGGTTATAAGAAAATGCCGCACTGACAATGCCGTCCAACTCGATTTTATTACTGTTATTGCGCCCGACGTTTGCTTGCATTTGATCGACTTTATAGCGGATATTGATTATTCCGGGCAGATTAAATTGATCGTTAAAGCCCAATTTTTGGCTCAGATAGTGATTGATTTGTGCCTCACTAATCTCGATGTTGTTGGCATTAGCCGACAACGGCAAGGCAAACGGCAACATAAAAAACAGCATGAACAGAATACGAATAACGGGCATTTGAAGCATAAAAAACATCCTTGAAGGTTTAAATCAGTGAAAAAAAACGATAGAATGAGGCAATTTTTCTATTTTGTGAATAAATTTTAATCACTTGGTTTTGAGCCAATCTATTTTTCATTAAGTGATTCTCAATGAATCCGTTTCAAATAAAATAAGGAATTCTATGAAAAACTCTCTTATAAAAACAGCAGTGCTGTCTGCGGTGTTAGCATTAACCGCTTGTAGTCATTTGACCGATCAAAGCGGCACAAGTTCAACCTCGGCTCAATCAGTGTTGAATCAGTCTTTTGCTCAGTTGGAGCAAGCGGCAGCTAATCAAAACAGCTTTCAGTACCAATTGAATAAAGAGATGTATAAAGCTTATTTCAATGGTGGTTCACTGAGCTATGTGTTGCAGCAGGGTGAAAAAGGTGAGCGCAAAGTTTTTTATAAAGCAGGAAAACTGTATGGGGTACAAGATACCGAGGGCAGTTACGAATTTGATGCAGCTGGAAAATTGATCACTGCGTTAAATTCTAGCGGTAATGCTTTGTCATTGTCGGCTGAAGCGCTGGCGAAAAAACAGCAGGAATTGAATGCCAGTGGCAAAAAATTAGCCGCAATGTTGAGCAGCAATTCAGCAGATCGTTCGGTTGGATCGATCAGAACCGGTGGCGATGCTAAGCTAAATTATTTGTGTATTGCCAAAATTCAACAAGTGGCATCGACCAAACGGGTATTTCGCAGCTCACCGAATAAAGCCGGCAGCACCAGCCGCTTGACCGCAGATGTACGTTTGAATGGCAACCAGTATTACAATATGGATTGTCAGCTACAGGGCGAACGCGTCGTTTTGCTGAGTTTAATTCAAAAATAATTCATCTAAACCGGATGGGAATATACAAGAGCGGTTCGGAGTGCCAACCGCTTTTTGTCTTTTTGAAAAATGATAATGACAAATTTACAGAAAACTATTGCGCAAGTGTTAAGTGCCAATCGCGGTGAACGCGTCGTTGCGTTCGATGTTGACCATCAGAAATATTGGCTGAAGCAAGCGGAAAAAAATACCGGATTTATGCGTATTTTGAAAGCCAATCCGCAGCGGGCGCTGGCGCAAGAAATTCAGTCGCTGCAATACCTGAATAAAGTGGGTGCACCTTGTGCCGAGCTGGTGGCGTGGGACGATGATTATTTGGTACTGAAGGATGTTGGCGCAACGGTCGATCAATGGCTGCAAAATTCTGCCTGTGACCAACAACAAAAACAGCAGATCATCAATGATTGTGCAATAGCTTTGGCAGAATTGCATGCTTTGGATCTGGTGCATGGTCGTCCGGCAACACGGGATATCGGCTGGGAAAACGGCAAAGTGCGGTTTATTGATTTCGAATCAACGTTGAATATCGACCGTTTGCAGTGGAATAAAGCCAGAGATTTGATTATTTTTATTCACGATCTTTATCGTAACAGTTTGCCTCAGCAAATGGTTGAAAGTGCGGTATCCCGCTATTGTCAGCAGGCAAACGGTGAGCAAAATTGGCAATATGCATTGCAGATATTACATAAATACCGTTTTTTATATCCGTTATTTAAACCGTTTTATTCGATTGCTGGCAAAGATCTGCTGGCAGGTTTAAAGCTTTTTGAGTATTGGCAAAAGAATAATGGCAAGCAAGAGGTGAATAAATGAAATGGATTTTAATCGTTGTGTTAGCGCTGGGGGTGGCGGCTTGCAACAATGGCAGTATCAGCGGCGGTGTTGGTGGAGGTAGCATTGGTATTGGCGGTCAAATCGGGATTTCCGGTGGCATCGGGTTTTAAAGATACCGCACTTTTGTGTGTTGTTGAGGTAATAATCGGATTGAATTTGGATTTCAGCGCTTTTTATTGACGGAAAACTTGCTATTTCTGGTTTAACTCATTACAATACGCCCATATTTTCGGACGCGGGGTGGAGCAGCTTGGTAGCTCGTCGGGCTCATAACCCGAAGGTCGTTGGTTCAAATCCAGCCCCCGCAACCAATTGAAATTTGCTTTCAGCTCAAGTTTCAATGTAAAGCCAAAACGCAACGGGTGCTTTGTTTTAGCGGTTTTAAAACAAAAACATCAGCTTCCGGTTCTAGCCTACAAAGCCCCGATATGGGGTTTTTTTGTGCAATAATTTTGACTGTTTAGCCTTGGCTGAACCATTTTGAAACGGGCTGTCAGCCCTTTTTTTATATCTTATTTTTCAATAAATCGTTTTCTTGATTGGGGGTTGTCTTGGCAACATTGGAACAAAAAATACAGGAATTGGTACAGGATTCCATTGAGGCACTGAATTGTGAGTTGGTCGGCATTGAGTGCCAACGCAGCGGTCGTTTTTTGACGGTGCGAGTCTATATTGATAAAGACGGCGGCGTGAGTGTTGATGATTGTGCCGATGTCAGCCGCCAAGTCAGTGCGATTATGGATGTCGAAGATTTGATCGCCGACAAATATAATTTGGAAGTGTCATCGCCGGGATTGGACAGACCACTGTTCAGCTTAGCGCATTATCAGCGTTTTATTGGACAAGAGGTCAGCGTACATTTGCGTGTGCCGGTGTTGGATCGCCGTAAATGGACCGGCAAACTGGACGGTGTTGCAGGCGATGTGATCACCCTGACCGTGGATGGCAACCCGCAAGCATTTGCCTTTGGGAATATCCAAAAAGGCAATATTGTTTATAAATTTGAAGATTAATTTTGATCATGGCACAGCAAAGTGCGGTGATGTAGATAGAGGCGAAAATGAGTAAAGAAATTTTATTAGCGGCCGAAGCCGTATCTAACGAAAGATTATTACCGCGTGAAAAGATTTTTGACGCGTTGGAAAATGCTTTGGCAATTTCGACCAAGAAAAAACACGAAATGGATATCGATGTGCGTGTGGTTATTGACCGTAAAACCGGTGACTTTGAAACCTTTCGCCGTTGGTTAGTGGTCGAAGAAGTCACTGCACCAACCAAAGAGATTACTTTGGAAGCCGCGCGTTACGAAGAACCGGAAATTCAGTTGGGCGAATTCATTGAAGATGAAATCGAATCCATCGCTTTTGACCGCATCACGATGCAGACCGCACGCCAAGTGATCAGCAGTAAAATTCGTGAAGCGGAAAGAAACAAAGTGCTGGAGCAGTTCCGTAGCCAAGAAGGTGAAATTGTCACCGGCGTGGTGAAAAAAGTCAGCCGTGATGTGATTCAACTGGATTTGGGCAACCAAGCGGAAGCCGTGATTATGAAAGAAGATATGCTGCCACGTGAAAATTTCCGCCCGGGCGATCGGGTGCGTGGTGTGTTGTATCAAATCAAGCCGGAGTCCAAAGGCGCACAGCTGTTTGTTACGCGTGCTAAACCGGAGATGATTATTGAACTGTTCCGCATCGAAGTGCCGGAAATCGGTGAAGAGCTGATTGAAATCAAAGGTGCGGCTCGCGATCCGGGATCACGCGCTAAAATTGCGGTGAAAAGTAATGACCGCCGAATTGATCCGGTCGGGGCTTGTGTCGGTATGCGTGGGGCTCGGGTGCAGGCGATCACCAATGAATTGGGCGGCGAGCGTGTCGATATCGTATTATGGGACGACAATCCGGCGCAATTTGTGATTAATGCGATGGCACCAGCCGATGTCAGCTCAATTGTGGTGGATGAAGACAAACATGCGATGGACATTGCGGTAGAGTCGGCAAATTTAGCGCAAGCGATTGGTCGTAATGGACAGAATGTGCGCTTAGCAACCCAATTAACCGGCTGGACATTAAATGTGATGACCTCGGAAGAGTTGAGTGAGAAACATCAGCAAGAAACCAGCAAATCATTGAATTTGTTTGTGCAACATCTGGATATCGATGAAGACTTTGCTGAGTTGTTGGTCGATGAAGGCTTCACCTCATTGGAGCAAATTGCCTATGTGCCGACCGATGATTTGATGGAAATTGACGGCATGGATGAAGATTTGGTCGAGGAACTGCGTGACCGTGCGAAAAGTGCACTGACCACAATTGCGTTGACCGAACAGGAAAAATTGTCGCAGTCAAATATTCAGCCGGAACTGCTGGAATTGGACGGTATGGATCGCCATTTAGCCTTTAAGTTTGCTGAAAAAGGGATCACCAATTTGGAAGAGCTGGCAGAGCAGAGCGTGGATGATTTATCCGATATCGAAGAATTAAGCGAAGAAAAAGCTGCAACATTGATTATGGCAGCGAGAAATATCTGCTGGTTTGGCGCAGAGTAAATTGAGGGGGAATAGATGAGTAAAACAGTTAAACAGCTTGCTAATGAGATTAGCACCCCGCTTGAACAGTTATTAAAACAATTATCTGATGCAGGGATCAAAAAACTTGAGAGTGATCCGATTACGGCAGAAGAAGAACGACAGTTGTTGAAATCGTTGAGTGGCGAAGGCGTTAAACCAAAAAAATTAACGCTACAGAAAAAAGAGCGCAGTACCTTGAAAATCGCCGGTTCCGGTGGTAAAAACAAGGAAGTTCAGGTAGAAGTGCGGAAAAAACGAACCTTTACTCCGACATCTGCTGAGGATATTGCGAAACAAAAAGCCGAAGAGCAAGCTCGTCTGGAAGCAGAAGCTGCGGCAAAACGTGAAGCAGAACAGAAAGCCAAAGCAGAAGCTGAACTGCGAGCAAAACGGGAAGCGGAAGAAAAAGCCAAACGTGAAGCACAACAGAAAGCACGACAAGAAGCGGTAGCTAAAGCCGAACAAAGTGCGGTTGAAGCCAAAGAGAGCAAAAAAGCCGATCCGGAAAAAGAGAAATTAAAAGCTCAAGAGGCAGAGTTGCGTCGTAAAGCGGAAGCGTTGGCACAACAAAAAGCAGAAGAGAAAGCGCGTAAAGCCGCAGAAGAAGCGCGTAAGCTAGCGGAGTTGAGTGCTCATCATAAAGAAGAGCAACCAAAAACTGAAAGCTTCACCGATCTGCATTTGACTTCACGTTACGCCCAAGAAGCGGAAAGTGAAGAAGAGCTGCGTAAAGAAGGCCGTGGCCGTGCGAAAAAAGCCAAAAAAGGCGGTCGTGACGATGATAAAAGCACCAAAACTGAGCGCGAAGCTAATCGTCGCAATCAGAAAAACATCAAAGGTGGCAAAAATCAACGCCGTGGCAGCTCGCTACAACAAGAATTCACCAAACCGGCACAACCGGTTAACCGTGAGGTTGTCATTGGCGAGACCATTACGGTTGGCGAATTGGCGGCAAAAATGGCGGTGAAAGCCACGGAAGTGATTAAAACCATGATGGGCATGGGCGCCATGGCGACCATTAATCAGGTGATCGATCAAGAAACTGCACAGCTAGTGGCGGAAGAGATGGGGCATAAAGTGATGTTGCGCCGTGAGAACGAGCTGGAAGAGTCGTTGCTCAGCGATCGTGACAGCACTGCGGTGGAAGTTAACCGTGCGCCGGTGGTGACCATTATGGGACACGTTGACCATGGTAAAACCTCATTATTGGATTATATCCGCAAAACCAAAGTGGCTTCCGGTGAAGCGGGCGGGATTACCCAACATATCGGGGCTTATCATGTTGAAACTGATAACGGCATGATCACCTTCTTGGATACACCGGGACACGCTGCGTTTACTTCGATGCGGGCGCGCGGCGCCAAAGCTACGGATATCGTGGTGTTGGTGGTGGCGGCCGACGATGGCGTAATGCCACAAACCATCGAAGCGATTCAACACGCTAAAGCGGCAAAAGTGCCGTTGGTGGTCGCGGTGAATAAAATTGATAAACCGGAAGCCGATCCGGATCGTGTTAAAAATGAATTGTCACAATATGATGTCATTTCCGAAGAGTGGGGCGGCGATACGCAATTTATCCATGTTTCCGCTAAAAAAGGCTTGGGGATTGATGAGTTGCTGGATGCGATTTTGGTGCAGTCAGAAGTATTGGAACTGACCGCCGTCACCGATGCAATGGCAAGTGGTGTGGTGATCGAATCTTATCTGGATAAAGGGCGTGGTCCGGTTGCAACCGTGCTGATTCAATCCGGTACCTTGCGTCGTGGCGATATTGTCCTGTGCGGTTTGGAATACGGGCGTGTGCGTGCGATGCGTGATGAAAACGGTAAAGAAATCGCCGAAGCCGGTCCATCTATTCCGGTCGAAATTTTAGGGCTTTCCGGCGTACCATCAGCCGGTGATGAAGCGACGGTAGTGCGTGACGAGAAAAAAGCGCGCGAAGTGGCATTGCACCGTCAAGGAAAATTCCGTGAAGTAAAACTGGCTCGTCAGCAAAAAGCCAAGTTGGAAAATATGTTTACCAACATGACCGAAGGCGATGTTGCCGAAGTGAATATTGTGGTGAAAGCCGATGTTCAAGGCTCGGTCGAAGCAATTTGCCAATCTTTAGTCGAGCTGTCAACCGATGAAGTGAAAGTCAAAATCGTCGGCTCCGGTGTCGGTGGAATCTCAGAAACCGATGCAACCTTAGCGGCAGCGTCGAATGCGATTCTGGTTGGCTTCAACGTGCGTGCCGATGCCTCTGCCCGCCGTGTGGTGGAATCAGAAAATATCGATTTGCGTTACTACTCGGTGATCTATGATTTGATCAACGAAGTGAAAGCCGCGATGAGTGGTATGTTGGCGCCGGAATTCAAGCAACAAATTATCGGCTTGGCAGAAGTGCGTGATGTGTTCAAATCACCTAAGCTGGGTGCGATTGCCGGTTGTATGGTCACTGAAGGTGTGGTGAAACGTAATAATCCGATTCGGGTTCTGCGTGATAACGTGGTGATCTATGAAGGTGAGCTGGAATCACTACGTCGCTTCAAAGATGACGTCAACGAAGTGCGTAACGGCATGGAGTGCGGTATCGGGGTTAAAAACTACAACGATGTTCGCGTCGGCGACCAAATTGAAGTATTTGAAACGATTGAAATTAAACGCAGTATTTAATCGTATCATAATAATACGAGCGTTATGACAAAAGCAGGGCGGATTAACTATCCGCCCGTTTGCGAAGTGCGGTCTAAGCACTTAATCAATAACAGAGAAATATAAAATGTAGTTCGGGCGGATATATAA